>SAAM01000338.1 GCA_009929415.1 Clostridia bacterium
AGCCAGAGCGTGATACTTACGAGGATGGAAGGCAGGACTCCGGTTCCGCCAAAGGAAGAGATATCGCTGATGGCAGCGCATCAGGCCACGATGGTGATATTCCTGAGCTCGGGAATGCTCGAGCAGCTGAGCGAGAGGCTCATCGAGGGCGGATACACGAAGGATACGAAGGCGGCCATAGTATACAAGGCTACATGGGATGACGAGAAGGTCGTGAGGACAACTGTAGGAAATCTCGCACAGGCGGCTCGCGAGCATAACATAAGCAAGACGGCGCTTATAACAGTGGGAGAATTCCTCGGAAACCAGTACGAGAGATCCCTGCTTTACGATCCGGGATTCACGCATGAATTCAGAGAAGCGAGCAGATAAATGAAGCAGGCAGACAGGTTGAAGCGAAGCTCAGGCGGGTTAAGGATTTATGTTATGGCATTTACCGCAGCGGGGCTGAAAACGGCAGAGCGGCTGAGCGGAATATTCTCGCAGTGGCAGGATGCTGAGGCGAGGTTCTTTGCGCCGGCAAGGATAATGGAAGCTGCGGACGATCTTGAAGCTTCGGTTGCAGCAAGAGCATCAGGCGAGCCTGCGGAGCCTTCAGCATTTTCGAGCTCCAGCCTTGCGGAATTCACTTCCCTCGCATTTGCCGAGGCCGATCACATAATATACATCGGCGCGGCAGGGATTGCGGTCAGGGCTATAGCTCCTCATCTTAAATCCAAGGACACAGACCCCGGAGTCATAGTCATGGATGAAAAGGCAGCTTACGTCATACCGATTCTTTCGGGTCACATAGGCGGCGCAAATGCGCTGGCTCTGGATCTGGCAAGAGAGCTCGGAGCCCAGGCGGTAATAACCACGGCGACGGATGTCAACGGCGTTATTGCCATAGATTCGTGGGCTATTGAAAATCACATGAAGATAGATCGGATAGGGAATATAAAGCACATATCCTCAGCGGTGCTTGAAAACCGGAAGGTAAAAGTATATACTCAGTGCAGAGGAAGCTTTGCGGGGCAAAAGGCTAACGAACTGACGGGGCTGTATCAAGGCTTTGAAAACCTGGCGTTGCTGGACTCGATGAGCCTGGGAGAATCTCCTGATTCACCTGACTCGGCTGAGCCTCTAATCGTTATCACGGACTCACACTCCCTCATTAAGGACGTGAGGAAGAGGTTTCCTGAGGCGCTCGTGCTCATACCATGCGTGACATTTGCAGGCATGGGCTGCAGGAAGGATATAGACTTTTTGCCGGCCGAGGAACTTTTTGATCAGGCGCTCACGGAGCTTGACCTCGATGTCAGGGCGATAAGGAGCCTTAACTCGGTAGACCTCAAGAAGGACGAAAAGGCGTTGCTGATGCTTGCAGAAAAGTATGGCATAGAATTCAATACCTTTTCAGCTGAAGAACTTATGGAGGCGGAGCTGTACACTGACGCCGAGATGTCTCATTCGGAGCTCGTGAGCAGGGTTGCAGGAGCCGGAAACGTGTGCGAGAGGGCAGCCGTGATGGGAGCCATTGGATCGCCTGCATACGCAGAGCTTAAGAGCCAGACGCTGATAGCAGACGAAAAGTCAGGATGGATAGATATTATAATGAAGAAAACAAAGCGAAACGGCGTAACGATAGCGGTTTCGTGTATATAGATTAGGAGAATTAAAAACATGAAGATATATGTAGTGGGCTTTGGGCCCGGAGGAGAGGATCAGATAACTCCAAGAGCGCTCGAGGCGCTGAGAAAGTCTGACGTCATAGCAGGGTACAATCTTTACATAGACCTCATAAAGGATATCGTAAAGGACAAGAAGCTCATACAGACTCCGATGAAAAAGGAAGTCGAGCGTTGCCAGATGGCAATAGATGAGGCGCTCAAGGGCCAGACTGTGGCGATGATATCGAGCGGAGATGCCGGAGTATACGGCATGGCGGGCGTGATGCATGAGCTTTGTGAGAACCACCCTGAGGTGGAGATTGAGGTAGTGCCGGGAATAACTGCGGCATGCTCGGGAGCGGCAGTGCTTGGAGCACCGCTTATACATGATTTTGCGGTGATAAGTCTTAGCGATCTTATGACGCCTTGGGAGAAGATTGAAAAGAGAGTAGAGCTTGCGGCTGAGGCGGACATGGTGATATGCCTGTACAATCCTTCGAGCATGAAGAGGGCAGATTACCTTCAGAAGGCATGCGACCTTATGATGAAGCACAAGGCCGCGGACACGAAATGCGGCTATGTAAGAAACATAGGAAGAGACGAAGAGGAATACACCCTGTGTACCCTTGGAGAGCTGAGGGATGCGAAGGTGGACATGTTCACGACCGTGATCGTGGGAAATGAGACCACGAGGGTAATAAACGGAAAACTGGTTACGCCGAGAGGATACAAGGTG
>SAAM01000339.1 GCA_009929415.1 Clostridia bacterium
ACAACAAAAATGAAACATCTAGTAATTACAGAAACAAATCGAATCGCATATGGTCTAACTCGAAAGATTGCAATTATGCCTCGTGTCTTCACCATCGATTCAACATTAGAACCAGATGGGCGAATATTGATCGTATTCTATGGCGATAATGATGAAATCCTTCACAGCACAGAGCTTTGCCCACCCAAAGAATACAAAAAAGCATTTGATGGTCTGACATACGAACTTGCCATGAAATTGGGTGAATCACTGACTGCAAGCATTGCATTCGACATTTCATACTTCATCGCAAACGGCAAATACTACTCTGATGATGAAGATGAATATGTTGACAACGAACCAGGTGTATTTGATATTGGCGTAAAAGCAGAAGAATGGTACACTGACGTAGTATTTGAACTTTCAACCTATACAAGACGACCTGCAAACAAAGAGAACGCAGAAAAAAAGGAAAAGTCAGAAAAGAAATAAATCAATTGGTAAATCATGAAACAATACTTAGCAACAATCGCCATTCCCGGCAAGACAAAGGCCCACGTAGCCATCATTCCAAGCACATTCCGCCTGATTGTACACTCACCACAGGAATCTGATAAGATGTGTGTGAGTTTGAATGACCGCACAGGACAGCTGATTTACATCACGCTCTACCCACGAACCGATGAACTGAAAACCTCCATGCGTAGTCTCTCAGTCGAGGATCGAAAATATCTGGATGAAGATATGCGTGACAGCATCCTGTCAGAAATCAGTCGTTTCTTCACAACGGGTAAGGACTATAACAACAGCTACAATCCTGTGCGAAATCTTGACTTGGACATCTGGCGAGACCATTGGGAAGAATGCCTTGAGAACTGGATTGAAGAGTTGGAGTAATCTACTCCACTGCTTTAACAACAAGAAAACACAACTACTAATCAATAATTGATGACCCTATACGTAATACTCATATTCTTTGCAATTCTTGCAGGTATGGCAATCTCTGTATCTGTTTTTGGCACGGGCGGTAAACGCAAGAAAATCTTTCAGGATATATACTTTTCCGTGGAAGACAATAAAGGTGTTGGTGTTGTGTACACAAAGACAGGCGAATACTCTGCTATCCTGAAAATAGCGAACCCTGTGCAGAAATACTCTGCGAACATAGACAGCTACTATGATTTCACGACATTGATGAGTGCAGTCATTCAGACTTTGGGTGAAGGTTATGCCGTCCATAAGCAGGACATCTTTATCCGTAAAGACTTTGCTTCTGATGATGACAGCAAGAAGGAATTTCTTTCTGATGCCTATTTCAAGTACTTCACTGGAAGAACCTACACTGACAGCATCTGCTATCTGACCATCACACAAGAATGCAAGAAAAGCCGTCTGTTCTCCTACGATAGTAAGACATGGCGAGATTTTCAGGTAAAGATTCGCAAAGTACACGACCAGCTAAGAGATGGTGGTGTAAAAGCTGAGTTCCTGACAAAGCAGGAAGCAAGCGAGTATGTTGACCGTTATTTTGCCATGAACTTCACCGACAAAACCATCTCGATGAACAATTTCAAGGTGGATGAAGAATGCGTGGAACTTGGCGATAAGCGTTGCAAGGTCTATAGTTTGGTAGATGTGGATTATGCCAGCTTGCCCGGTTTTGTACGACCATACACCAACATTGAAGTAAACAACACCAGTATGCCTGTCGACTTGCTTTCGCATATCGACAGCATCCCGGGTGCTGAAACCGTCATCTACAATCAGATGATCTACATGCCGAATCAGAAACGAGAACTTGCCCTCTTGGATAAGAAGAAAAACCGACATGCCAGTATTCCTAACCCATCCAACGAAATGGCTGTGGAAGATATTAAGCGTGTGCAGGAAGTCATTGCAAGAGAAAGCAAGCAGTTAGTTTATACTCACTACAACCTGATGGTATGTACTCCAAAGGATGCCGACATGCAGAAATGCACCAACCATCTGGAAAACCAGTTTGGACGAATGGGCATACATATCAGTAAGCGAGCCTATAATCAGTTGGAACTCTTCGTCAATTCATTTCCGGGCAACTGCTATGGTATGAATGAAGACTACGACCGATTCCTTACCCTTAGCGATGCCGCTTGTTGTCTGTTTTACAAAGAACAGATTCAGCATAGCGAAGAGACACCATTGAAGATTTGCTATACAGACCGTCAAGGTGTACCTGTGGCAATCGATATTACAGGTAAAGAAGGACGTAACAAGCTGACAGACAATAGTAATTTCTTTTGCCTCGGTCCAAGCGGAAGTGGCAAGAGTTTTCACATGAACAGCGTCGTCCGCCAACTTTGGGAGCAGAATACCGATGTGGTTATGGTTGATACGGGTAACTCTTATGAAGGACTTTGTGAATACGT
>SAAM01000340.1 GCA_009929415.1 Clostridia bacterium
ACCTAGCCCTGTCCATCCAGAAGACTCCCCCCGTCTCCCCGTTTTTTTTGGCATATTCAGTTGCCAGCTTAGAAAGGGTCTTTGTGGGGGCTATACCTACAGATACGGGGATACGGCATTTGTCCCATATGTCTTTCTTTATCATGCGACAGTAGGATACAGGGTCTTTTACGTTCGATATCCCTATGTTGAAAAAGGATTCATCTATAGAGTATATCTCGACTGCATCTGTATAGAGTTTGATCCGGGACATAACTTCGGCGGATATCTCCTGGTATAAGGGCATGTTTGTGGACCTTACCGCAACACCGTTAAACGCAAGCATATTCCTTATCTTGAAATAGGGATCCCCCATCTTTACCCCCATTTTTTTGACTTCGTTGGAACGGGAGATCACACAGCCGTCATTGGATGAAAGCACTACGACGGGCCGGCTGTCGAGACCGTTGTCGACCCGACGTTCGCATGAAACAAAGAAGTTGTTGCAGTCGGCGAGGGCTACAGACCTCTCGTGCATAAGATCAGAAGCTTTCATATTGTCATCTCCGCCTAATATATAGTCTGACAGTATATATATCATTCAGCTATCTATATGTCAACATACAGGATAAATTGATAATAAAAATGAACAATTCTGAAAACTATTTTAACAAAAGCCTTTAATGGTCTCCGCTATTTCATTCCTGTAATATTGGGGCAAAAGTGATAACATTAATAAATTATGACCGCATGACCCAAGGAGGCATCAGGTTGATGAGCGACACAAGGCTTGAGTTTCTTATCGTTGACCCGCAGAACGATTTCTGTGACCCTAAGGGACAGCTCTATGTACCGGGGGCGGAAGAAGATTCGAAGAGGCTTGCGTATACGATAAGCAGGCTCAGGGATAAGATCAGCCATATAAACGTTACCCTTGACACCCATCGTCTTATTGACATCGCACATCCCATCTTCTGGGTGGATAATGAGGGCAGGCATCCGGCTCCTTTTACACTCATCACGAAGGAGGATCTCAAAAAGGGGCTATGGAGGACCACTCTCCCTGATCACATGGACAGGGCTGTACGCTACGTTGATGAGCTGGCAAAAAACGATAGATACGTGCTCTGCATATGGCCTCCTCACTGCCTGATAGGATCCTGGGGACACTCTGTAACAAAGCCTGTCTGCGATGCACTGCTCGAGTGGGAAAAGAATTTTTCTTTCGTCGACTACACCTTAAAGGGACTCAACATGTGGACCGAGCATTATTCCGCACTCAAAGCCGATGTTGAGGATCCGGAAGATCCGGCCACCTGGCTCAATAAAAAACTTATAAAGAGGCTCCGCGAGGCAGACATCATAGCCATATCGGGACAGGCGCTTTCGCACTGCGTAGCAAACAGCGTCAGGGACCTGGCAGACAATTCGACAGAAGAAGACATCAAAAAATTGGTCCTGCTGACAGACACCACAAGTTCCGTAAAAGGCTTTGAAAAATTAGGTGAAGATTTCGTCCGCGAGATGACCGGGCGCGGAATGCAGATATGTACGGCAGATGAATTTGGGAGGAACTTCTAATGGGGAAATTTTTTCGTGAGCCGGCAAGCGGGTTCAGTCACCTTGTGGGGGCAGTTCTCTCTGTAGCGGGACTGATCTCCCTTCTTTATGTAGCCATAAGCAACAGGGACATCTGGCAGATAGTCTCCTTTTCGATATTCGGAGCAAGCATGATACTCCTTTATTCTGCAAGCGCGACATATCACCTTGTCAATGCCTCCGAAAAAGCAATCCGTATACTTCAGAAGATCGACCACAGTATGATATTCGTCCTTATAGCAGGCACGTACACTCCGATATGCCTGACCCTGCTGAGGGGTCGGCTCGGATACTGGCTTCTTGCCCTTATATGGTCATGTGCAGCCGCAGGGATCGTTATGAAAATGTTCTTCTTTGATATACCCAGGCTGCTCTATACAGGGATATACCTGATAATGGGCTGGATCGCGGTATTCGTCATCGTGCCCCTATACAGGGCCGGCGGACCTCTTCCCCTCGTATGGCTTCTCATCGGCGGCCTCATGTACACTGCAGGAGGCATCATTTACGCCATTAAAAAACCGGATCTATTTCCGGGATGGCTGGGCTTTCATGAGATCTTCCACATTTTTGTCATACTGGGAAGCGCAGCGCACTACGTTATGATCCTGCGCTTCTGCTGATACACGTAAAGATATGAGCCGGGCATCTGCCCGGCCCCTTTTTTTATCTTATCTCTAGCTGTTCTTCAGAACTTTTTATTTCCAGGATCTTGTTGCCGCTTCCGACAAATACTATTTTAGGTGAGTGGTTTTCTGCTTCTTCGGAGTCCATCTGGCAGTAAGCAAGTATTATAACCTT
>SAAM01000341.1 GCA_009929415.1 Clostridia bacterium
ACCCTCATATCCACAGGTCTTCCCCAGTATTTGCATTCACCGAGTACGCATATACCTTCTGACTCGTCAATTGCGCATACATCCACTTCCACATTCTTCTCCCAGTAGCTTCCAATCCTGTTGAAAATATATGGAAGCACGGCGTTTCTGAGATTCTGCCTTGATACATCCTCAAACACGAAGCTTACATGAGAATCATTCATATTGGCCTCAATCTTTTTTACTACAGGATCGAGGTTTTCTATTTCAAGCTCCCCTTTGTAGGGAGCTACAAATCTGAACCAGAAGCTTATGAAATTATCCTTGATATAATACTGGCCTTTTCTGCTTTTTTCAGGAAACCGCTCTGTTGCAGGAGTGCGTTTCTCCAATATCTCAAGATCTATGAGCACCCCAAGATATGGGGTCAAAAAACTGCTTTTAACCTCAAGCACGGATGCAATATCTGAAATCCTGTGGTTTCCTGCTGCTATAGTCTTTATTACCGAAAAATATGTCATAGTATTTTTAACTTCTTTTTCAAGAAGAAAAACAGGCTCCTCATATAAAAAGCTGCCTCTCTGAAGAATATCAGACTTTATGTTTTCCATTATATCAAGTGACTCATCCAGGAGTTCCATGTATTTTGGCACTCCCCCCGTTACGCTGTAAAACTTTACAAGATCTTCAAAGCTCATATCCTCATAATTAAGACAGAACTCGCTGAAGCTGAGCGGAGAAAGCTTTATCTGAGCAGTGCGCCTTCCATAGAGCGGACTGTCATATGAAAGTACTTCTTTGAGCATCATGCTTATAAGCGACCCGCATACAATAAGCATCACATTGCTTTCGCTCAGGAAAGTGTCCCATATCCTCTGAAGTACAGATGAAAATGCAGGATTTGCTCCAGTCAGATACTGAAATTCATCTATTACGAGCACTTTCTTTTTCTCAGGGCTGTGCTGAGCAAAAATCCGAAAAACACTTTCCCAGTCCGTGAACCTTGCATTCTCCAGATAGCCTGTTCCCGAAAAACGGGAGAACGCGCTTACGAAATTTTTGATGTTTTCGCCTTCCAGTTCTTCAGTGGCAAGAAAGTACATCGCATCCTTGTCTTTTATGAACTCTTTTATAAGCGTGGTCTTTCCTACTCTTCTTCGTCCATATATAACTGTAAATCCGGCATCTCGCCTGTATTCCTTTTCCAGAATTCTGAGTTCTGAAGATCTTCCTATGAATTTTTTCATATTACACCTCTATATAAAAAATAGTATAATTCGAATTATAATAATTTGAATTATACTATTTAAAACATATAGTGTCAATCTCTACCCTGTATAATATATACTGCTTAACTGCCAGATATGCTTAGTCCTGATACCCTTACGCTCGGTGCTCCTGCCCCTCCGGAAAGAGGTGACATAATGAAATCATCTGCAACGCAGTCGATTTCTTTCAGCAGCTCAAAGAAATTTCCTGAAACAGTTATCTGACTTACCGGCTCTGCTATAGTTCCGTCCTCTATCAGAAATCCATGGCACTGGAGCGAAAAGTCTCCCGAGACCTGATTTATTCCTGAATGAAGCCCCTGAAGCCCGGTCACCATGACGCCCCTTCTGATGTCCTCAAGCATGGATTTCAGACTGATTTTTCCCGGCATGAAGCAAAGATTTGATGGTGCTATCTCTACCGAGGATTTGAACGAGCTTTTTGATGCATTTCCGGTCGTCTCTATCCCATCTATGTGAGCCGTCTTGAGATTGTGCAGATATGTCATCAGGGTACCATTTTCGATTATCGGCTTTTTATATGTTGCCACTCCCTCTGCGTCAAATGCCGTAGTCCTGAGGCCCAGCCTGATGTGTGGGTCATCTGTGATATTTACCTGATCCGATGCTATAAGGCTTCCCAGCTTTCCTGAAAGGGCGGAAAGCTTTTTCTGCACCTGCTCTGCGCTGAAGTGGTTTGAGAACTGAGAGAAGAAATCTGAAAATGCCTCATTCTCAAAGACTACCGGATACTCAGAGGAAGGCACCGGCTTTGCCCCGAGCATGCTGAGCGCCTCCCCGGATGCCGAGTTTACTATCTCATCCATGTCAAGTCCGGCAAAGCTCTCTGCCATATGGGCTCCCGTTCCTGTCCTTGTATCTTCGCCTTCCTGTGCTACCGCTACCGCATATGCATAAGCCAGGCTTCTGGTTTCGCTGAGGTTCAGCCCCTTTGTGTTTCTTATGTGCTTTGTATAGACGGACTCCGAATATGCATTCCCGGATATCCTCACTATTCTCTTATCTGATTCCATCAGCTTTTTTTCGAGCTCGAGCATGAAGCTTATCTTATCTTCTGTCGTGCCTTGACCCTCTGCATCTTCT
>SAAM01000342.1 GCA_009929415.1 Clostridia bacterium
GAAGCTATAGATTGGATAAGGGATTATGTTGAAAATTATAAACACGAAAGCGAGGAATAATATGACATTTTGTGAAATAGATTTAGACGAAGTCGGAGCCGAATACATCAATGAGACAAAAAAGGACTGGTTTAAAATAAGAGAAGATGATAACGGAATACCATATCTCAGCGATTATTACTGGAACGATATAGTTGATAAATACACCGGAAGAGAGATACACGAAGCGGACTTCCGCAGATTGGAGGAATAAAGATGGATGCGAGAGATTTAAGCTTCAGGGCTAAGAGGATAGACAATCAAGAGTGGGAATATGGAGATGTATGCAACGGGGAATATGGCAAAGTTTTTATACTGTATGACAATGATGCAGTAATCACATGCAAGAAAAAAGAATTGACAAGTTGGGGGTTTATCGAGGTGAATCCCAAAACGGTAGGAATGTATACAGGATTCCAGGACAGCGAGGGGCTGAGGATATATGACGGAGATATCCTGAAGCTGACAGGCAGCTATGAAGAGACGGACGGGTCAATGCAAGAGTTTGAAGAAATACGGGAGGTTATTTATAAGCACGGTTGTTTTTATGGATACAGTGATACAGAATTTCCGTATTGGACGCCACTGTTTGAGACAGCAGAAGAAATAGGTCTTGAGATAGTAGAAAAAATCGAGATTGTAGGAAATATTCACGATGAGGGGGGAACGTATGAGATATAAAGCAGGTCAGATGATACTGATAAGAGAGGATTTGGAAACATCCATAGACCGAGCGACGATAAACAACGGAATGCTTAGTTATGCAGGATGCGTCCTCACCGTTGAGAAAGTCGATAAATTTAACAAATGCACGCTTGCATATTCTGTGGAAGAAAACATATACCTTTGGGACGATACCATGATAGATCACGAAGCAACAGAGAAGTTGAATTTTGAATCAGCCACATTCTCTCCTGTAATCAAGGACAGCGGAAATAGGACACAGTTCAATACCGGAGCGGTAAGAGATATGCACCAGGGGAAGGGGAGAATGGATCTCCTTCCCTGGAAAGGGATAATAAAACTAAGCAAGCATTGTGAGAATGGAGCGGAGAAGTATGGAGAGCATAATGTTGACAAAGGGATACTGCTTCACAGCCTCATAGACTCCGGAGCAAGACATCTCGGATTATTTATATCCGGAGAGGCAGATGAGGACCATCTTGTTGCCGCAGCCTGGAACATAATGTGGGCGCTGCAATTCAGAGAGACGATGCCGGAACTCAATGATCTATATTACTGGAAGGGGGAAGACCAATGCAGCGAGACGGATGCAATTATTGCAGAGTAGGACTGAAGAGACTGACTAAGGGAAGTCCGAGGAACAACTACAGGTATTGTCCAATGTGTGGTAAATATTTGGAAGAGTCGGGAAAGGAATCAAAGGATGAAGGCAAAGGAATACTTAAAGAACATAGAGAAGATTGACAGGCTCATTGAAGAGAAGCTTCTGCAGAAGGAAGATCTCCGTAACATGAAGATAACTGCCAGTATAGACGGGATGCCACGAGGGAATGGCGGCAGCTCGGATAAGATAGGCAATGCCGTAGCAAAAATAGGTGAAATCGAGGAAGAGATTGACAGTAAGATAGATGAGCTTATAGCACTCAAACTTGAGGCCACGGGGCTGATTAATAAGCTGGATGTGCAAGAGAACTTGCTACTCGATATGAGATACATCGGGAAGAAGGGATGGAAAGTGATTGCCGATGAATTTGGTTATGAGGAACGGAATGTACATAGGCTACATTCCAAAGCCCTTAACAGATTAGATGAGATTCTTGAAAAACATGTCAGAAAATGTCAGTAAATGTCAGTATTTGTCAGTAAATGTCAGACTTTTTTTTGATATAATTATAGTAGGACTATCTGGCAGGATACCTCTCGTTATTAGTTCAGGTTTTATTTGTAGGGCATACCATCACGGTGTGCCTTTTTCATTACATAATTTCGGTTAAAAGGGAAAGCAATATCCATACAGCTGAAAAGCATACAGGGCAGGGGCGGGAGCCAAGGATATTAGAAGGGAGAAAGAATGGCAAAAGGTAAATATCAAGAGTGGCTGGAGCCGGACGGACTCCTGAAGCTTGAAGGCTGGGCAAGAGACGGCCTCAATGATGAACAGATAGCAAAAAACATGGGCATAAACGTTGCTACGCTATATAAGTATAAGAACCTATACAGCAAGATAAACGAGGCTTTAAAAAGGGGAAAAGAGGTCATCGACATTGAAGTCGAGAATGCTCTGTACAAGAGAGCGATCGGATATACCTACGAGGAAGTCAAGGAAGAAGAGATGCCTGACGGA
>SAAM01000343.1 GCA_009929415.1 Clostridia bacterium
AGAGCTCTCTCCAATTAACTTGGTGGGACTAGACAAGAGTGCTTTTATCCCAAGGAAAGCTGAGGAGGTATTATTGACTATGCTCCCAACCGTTGTGAGACCATTTGCAGAAACTGCTCTTAACCTTGACTTTATGTCTAGACCAATTGAGAGGAAAAACTTCCTTGCCACAAGCGATGATTATCTGCCAAGGTTCCGCAACGCGTACTCTAGCACCAACCCAATATTGGTAGGGTTGTCAAGAGAGCTAAACAAAGCATTTGGAGGTAATGAGAACAGAAGTGCAGCCGTGAGAGTAGATAAAGAGGGGATGGTATCAAGGTCAAAGGTTAGAGAGATATTTGATATAAGTCCTGCATACACAGAGCATATTATTGAGGGTTATTTTGGAGGGTTAGGCCGCTTTGTGAACGACCTGTATAAAACAACTCGCAGTGCTGTTCAGGGAGAGGTTCCGGAAAAGCAAAACATTCCGGTTGTGCGCAGATTGTACCAGGAGCCCTATGAGAGTGTTGCTTGGCAAAAGTACTTTGAGACAAGAGCGAGGGTAAGCGATATAACTATGTCAATGAAGGCGGCTAAGGATACGGGCGATATGGAGCAGTATGTTAGCCTTAATAATTACTACAACAACTCTCTGATAACAACATTTGAGATATATAACGATATAATGAAAAATATCTCTTCAAACATTAAGACGTTACCAAAGAACGACCCAATGAGAAAACAGGCCGAGAAAGCCATGGACAAACTGGTAGAGCAATTTAATGAAGAGATAAAGTTTATTGATAAAAATCATAACAGGAGATAGATATGAAGAGGTTAAGCAAATCAGACTTAAAAATAGTCGGGAGAATAAAGGTTGGCAGCAAAAATCCTGAGATACCACAAGTCTCTTCATTCAGGAGCGACAAGAAGTATCTGGAGATACTTCAGCAGGCGCAAACATCTTATGACGCGTTCTTAGACTTACGTCTAAGGTCTGCTAGAAACAAGAGGTTCTACCGAGGCAATCAGTGGGGAGATATTATCGTTGTCAATGGTGAGAAAATGACAGAGGAGGAGTATCTACTAAGACAAGGCAAGCCTGCCCTTAAACAGAACCTTATACGCCCTCCCGTCAGAAACATTATAGGTCAATATAGAAGCAGTCCATTTAAGTCCGTTGTGTACGCAAGGAACAAAGAAGATCAGACAGCCTCTGAAATGATGACGGTAGCCCTAGAAGGCGTCTATACTGCTAATGACGGCAAGAAGAGAGACGCACGACAACTGGAAACGTTCCTGATTAAGTCAGCGGCTATTTACAGCACATCTTATTCGTTTGATTCGGAGAGAATGAGACCAATACCGAAGTTCCGTGCAGTCCCTCTCAATCGCTTCTTTTGCGACCCAAACATGGAGGACGTAAATGGTGATGATATTAAAATAATTGGAGAGGCAGTTGATATGTCTCTTCTTGAGTTGTTATCAACATATGCAAAGTCCATTAAAGATGAAGAGGACCTCCGGAAAATCTACGCAAGTGTAAGGAGTTATATTTCTTCAACCGCTTTTGATGAGAAAAAACTTGAAACACTATCTCTATTAATACCTCAATCAATAGATCTATGCAGGGTAATCAAGGTGTGTATCAAGGAGGGCAACTGGAGACTTAAAGTACACGACTATGCTGATGGGACTTACGAGCTATTCCCAATTGAAGACAAAGCATTAATTGAGGCGGAGATAATAGCGAGACGTACCCTCTCAGGGGAAAACGGCATAGAGGTTCCTATGATTGAGTATGAAGAGGCTTTTATTGAGGAGTGGAAATATTACCACCTTACCCCAACGGGTCATTGCCTATGGGAGTCAGATAATCCATATATGCACAACTCTCACCCATACGTATTTGAGTTTTATCCAATGCTAGACGGGGCGGTTTGGAGTATGGTTGAAGATATGATTGATCAACAAAAGATGGTCAACAGAATGGTTATTCTACAGGACTTCATAATATCTGCATCAGCAAAAGGTGTCCTCTTGGTTCCCGAGGAAGCTATACCTGATGATATGACGATTGAAGATTTTGCAGAGGAATGGGTGAAATATAACGGGGTAATAAAAATCAAGACAAAGAAAGGCGTTCAGTTGCCAAAGCAGATAGTTGCAAACTCAACTAACCTAGGTATTAATGATATGATAAACTTGCAAATCAAGTTCATGCAAGACATCACTGGTGTTCATTCTGCCATACAGGGTAAGCAAGCTTCTGCCGGCACACCTGCTTCACTGTACGCTCAGGAAACAGCAAATGCGTCACTAAATATTCTTGATTACCTTGAAACATTCGCATCTTTC
>SAAM01000344.1 GCA_009929415.1 Clostridia bacterium
GAAAGATGCGAATGTTTCAAGGTAATCAAGAATATTTAGTGACGCATTTGCTGTTTCCTGAGCGTACAGTGAAGCAGGTGTGCCGGCAGAAGCTTGCTTGCCCTGTATAGCAGAGTGAACGCCAGTAATATCCTGCATAAATTTTATTTGCAAGTTTATCATGTCATTAATCCCTAAATTAGTGGAATTTGCCACTATCTGCTTAGGTAGCTGAACACCCTTTTTAGTCTTTATCTTGATTACACCATTGTATTTTACCCACTCATCAGCGAAGTCTTCAATTGTCATGTCATCAGGTATAGCTTCTTCCGGAACTAAGAGAACGCCTTTTGCTGATGCTGATATTATGAAGTCCTGTAATATAACCATCCTGTTGACCATCTTCTGTTGGTCAATCATATCCTCAACCATACTCCACACGGCTCCGTCCAGCATTGGATAAAACTCAAATACGTATGGGTGAGAGTTGTGCATATATGGATTGTCTGACTCCCATAGGCAGTGACCCGTTGGGGTAAGGTGGTAATATCTCCACTCTTCAATAAAAGCCTCTTCATACTCAATGCTTGGAACATCTATTCCATTCTCCTCTGATAGAGCACGCCTCGCCATCATCTCGGCTTCAATTAACGCCTTATCCTCAATAGGTAGTAGCTCATAGGTCCCATCAGCATAGTCGTGTACTTTAAGTCTCCAGTTGCCCTCCTTAATACATACCTTGATTACTCTACACAGGTCTATTGTCTGAGGGATAAGAAGAGAGATCGAGTCTAATTTCTTTTCGTCAAACGCACTTGATGAAATAAAGCTTCTCACGCTTGAGTAAATCTTTCTTATGTCTTCTTCATCCCTGAGTGACTTGGCATATGTTGACAATAACTCTAGTAGAGACATATCAACAGCCTCTCCAATTATCTTGATATCGTCTCCGTTTACGTCTTCCATATTTGGGTCACAAAAGAAGCGATTGAGAGGGACTGCCCGGAACTTTGGGATTGGCCTCATTCTCTCCGAATCAAATGAATAAGAAGTGCTGTAAATAGCTGCAGACTTAATTAGGAACGTTTCCAGTTGTCGCGCGTCTCTCTTCTTGCCGTCATTAGCCGAGTAAACACCCTCAAGTGCTACTGTCATCATCTCAGAGGCTGTCTGGTCTTCTTTGTTTCTTGCGTATACAACAGACTTGAATGGGCTGCTTCTATATTGCCCGATAATATTTCTAACAGGGGGCCGTATAAGGTTCTGCTTAAGGGCGGGTTTACCTTGTCTGAGCAGATACTCCTCTTCTGTCATCTTCTCTCCGTTGACGATGATAATATCTCCCCACTGATTGCCTCGGTAGAACCTCTTGTTTCTAGCAGACCTTAATCGCAAGTCCAAAAACGCATCATAAGACCCTTGCGCCTGCTGAAGTATCTCCATATACTTTTTGTCGCTCCTAAATGAAGAGACCTGTGGTATCTCAGGGCTTTTGCTGCCAATCTTTATTCTCCCGACTATTTTTAAGTCGGATTTGCTTAACCTCTTCATGTCTATCTCCTGTTATGATTTTTATCAATAAACTTTATCTCTTCGTTGAATTGCTCCACCAGTTTATCCATGGCTTTTTCCGCTTGCTCCCTCATTGGGTCGTTCTTTGGTAACGACTTGATATTTGACGAGATATTTTTCATTATATCATTATATATCTCAAATGTTGTTATCAGGGAGTTGTTATAGTAGTTATTAAGAGCAACGTATTCATCATTCAGCCCGGCATCCTTAGCCGCCTTCATTGACATAGTTATATCACTCACCCTCGCTCTCATCTCAAAGTACTTTTGCCAAGCAACACTTTCGTAAGGCTCCTGGTATAACCTACGCACAACCGGTATATTTTGCTTCTCCGGAATCTCTCCCTGAATAGCGCTACGGGTTGTCTTATATAGATCATTTACAAATCGGCCTAAACCCCCGAAATAACCCTCAAGAATATGCTCTGTGTATGCAGGACTTACATCTAATAACTCCCCGACTTTAGACCTGGATACATTCCCTTCTTTATCAACTTTGACACCGGCGCTCCTGCTATCATTACCTCCTCCTAGTCTGTTTAGCTCTTTTGCAAGGCCTACAAGGATAGGATTTGTGCTTGAATAAGCATTCCGGAATCTTGGTAAATATCCATTGTCTGTCGCGAGGAAATTACCTCTTTCTATTGGCCTTGACATAAAGTCCATGTTGAGAGCTATTTCAGCAAAAGGCCTCACAACGGTTGGGAGCATAGTCAATAATACCTCCTCAGCTTTCCTTGGGATAAAAGCACTCTTGTCTAGTCCCACCAAGTTAATTGGAGAGAGCTCT
>SAAM01000345.1 GCA_009929415.1 Clostridia bacterium
CAGTGGAAAACCGATACTGAATACGGAGAGATGGATATCACAATAAATCTCTCCAAGCCTGAAAAGGACCCACGCGACATAGCCGCACAAAGGCATGCAAAGCAGTCAGGATATCCAAAATGCCTGCTGTGCATTGAAAATGAAGGATACAGAGGCAGAGTGAACCATCCGGCAAGGCAGAACCACAGGATAATACCAGTAAAAATAAACGGCCAGGACTGGGGATTTCAGTACTCTCCATACGTTTACTACAATGAGCACTGCATAGTTCTCAGCAACAGGCATGTTCCAATGCAGATAGACCACGACACATTTGTAAAGCTCTTCGATTTCGTAAAAGCCTTCCCCCACTATTTCGTCGGCTCAAATGCCGATCTGCCGATAGTTGGAGGCTCTATTCTCTCACATGATCATTTTCAGGGTGGAAACTACGAATTTGCAATGGCCAGAGCGCAGATAGAAAAACCATTTAAGGTATCCGGCTTTGAAAGCGTTGAATGCGGTATAGTAAAATGGCCGATGTCGGTGATAAGGCTCAGACACAAGGATACTGAACCTGTAATATCGCTCTCGCGGCACATACTTGACTGCTGGCGAAAATACAGCGATCCGGAAGCATTCATATTTGCATACACCGATGACAACCCTCACAATACCATAACCCCGATAGCAAGAAAAAATGGAGAGTTCTTTGAGATGGATATCGTTCTGCGAAACAATATAACCACAGATGAGCATCCAATGGGTGTATATCATCCTCACAGGGAATTTCACAACATTAAAAAAGAGAACATAGGGCTCATAGAGGTCATGGGACTTGCGGTGCTGCCTTCAAGGCTTCTTGAAGAAATGGATATCCTGTCTCAGGCTCTGCTGAATAAAGAGGATATCTCAAAAAACGAAAAGATCTCCCATCACAGCGAGTGGGCAGCCAGAATATTTGATGGCAAAAGAAGAATCGATTCAGAGAATGTACATTCCATATTGAAGGAAGAAATCGGAAAATCATTTGCACAGATCCTTTCTCATGCGGGAGTCTTCAAGCGTGACCACAAAGGCGCTGAAGCTTTTGACCGCTTTATCAGGGAGCTCTCATCATGATAAAAAAAGAAATAAGATCCTTTGGAAAGCTCCAGGATGGACGAGAAGCCAGCCTGTACACGCTCTCCAGTGAAAATATTACGGTAAGAATAAGCGACTACGGTGCAACCGTGGTCGCTATAATGCTTAAAAGCCCCTGTTCAGGTGAATATAAAGACGTCGTGCTTGGATTTGACAGCATTGGCGAATATGAACGTGACAGCTCCTGTTTCGGCTCAGTATGCGGCCGTTTTGCCAACAGGATAAAAAATGGCCACTTCAAGCTTGACGAGAATGAGTACCCGCTTTCCATAAACAATAACGGAAACCATCTGCATGGCGGATTCGAAGGTTTTCATAAAAAACTCTGGAAAGCAGAATTCAGGAATGACAGCCTGTCTCTTGTATATGTAAGTCCTGATATGGAAGAAGGCTATCCCGGGAAACTTGAAGCGCAGGTCATATATTCCATTATTGATGACAGTTCTCTAAGCATAGAATACAAAGCCATATCAGACAGAGATACAATAGTAAATCTTACTAATCACAGCTATTTCAATCTTTCTGGCCATAGCAGCGGCAATATCCTAAGCCACAGCCTGATCCTCAACTCAGGCAGCTATACCCGGATTGATGAAACAGGCTGTCCAGATGGCGAAATACTCCCTGTAACAGACACTCCCTTTGACTTCAGAAATCCTCACCTGATTGGAGAGAGAATAAACGATTCTCATCCTCAGCTGATTGCAGGACACGGCTATGACCACAATTTTATAATAGAGATAGAAAACTCGAAAAGCTCTCTTCAATGCCTCCCCCTGTCGGCGACTCTGATCGAAAATAACGACAACAGATGCAAAACGAGCCTTGTCATGAGTGTTTATACAAATAAGCCCGGAATCCAGCTCTATACCGGCAATTTTATCCCTTCAGGCATATGTGGCAAGTCAGGCGCAAAGTATGGACCCCGGCATGGTGTCTGCCTGGAAACCCAGCACTTTCCAGACAGCATAAATCACCCGCATTTTCCAAGCCCAGTTCTCAGAGCCTTCCAGAAATATAGCTTCAGAACCATATATCAGTTCTCACATATTGAACGCTGAATGTAAATTATGGGTATATATATCCTGAATGAACTTTGATTTCGGTAGTGTAAAGTTCGTTATGAAAAAGTGATTTAAAAGGATTTTCAGATTTTGTATCAGATTTTTAAAATATAATGATGTGCGAAGCACCTGAATTCGGTTTTTTTGCACAACAAA
>SAAM01000346.1 GCA_009929415.1 Clostridia bacterium
TGGAGCATAGGCGTAAATACCAAGCAGAGCGAATTCATGGGCGGAGTATACAAGGCCCTGATGTATGTGCTCATAAGCGTTGCGATTTTTGTTACAGCCGGTATAATTATAGCCAGGAAGTTTGCCGATTCGATTGCCCTTCCTGTAATGGAATGCGCAAGAAGGCTCAAGCTGCTTTCAGAAGGAGACCTGTCTTCGCCTGTACCGGAAACATCTGCAAAGGATGAAACAGGAGAGCTCCTGAGGGATCTTAAGACGACCGTTGAGACTCTGAATTCATCTATATCTGAGGTAGCCTTCAACCTTACGGAGATGGCCTCCGGAAACCTCACCGTAAGGATGTCCGGGCAGTATATGGGTGATTTTGAGCCTCTTTCAAGATCTGTGGTCACTATAAACGCCAATCTGAATGAAGTCATCGGAGAGCTTGCTATGAGCGCCGACCAGGTTTCAAACGGATCCGATCAGGTTTCTGCAGGAGCCCAGACACTAGCTCAGGGCGCAACAGAGCAGTCCAGCTCAGTGGAAGAAATCGTGGCTTCTGTCGAAGAAGTGACCTCACTTATAAAGAAGAGCTCCGCAAATGCCTCCGATGCAAGCAGCAAGGCAGAAGAGGTGGGAAGAGATGTCGAGAGCTGCAACACCGAGATGCAGCGAATGATGAAGGCCATGGAAGATATAAACATGAGCTCAAATGAAATAGGAAAGATAATAAAAACCATAGAAGACATAGCATTCCAGACAAACATACTGGCACTCAATGCGGCCGTAGAGGCAGCAAGAGCAGGAAGCGCAGGCAAGGGATTCGCAGTAGTTGCAGACGAAGTAAGAAATCTTGCAACAAAAAGCGCCGAGGCCGCAAAAAATACCACTGCACTGATCGAAAACTCCATATCCGCAGTGGAAAATGGAAGCAGCATAGCAGACAGGACTGCTGAAATAATGCAGTCAGTTACTGAAAACACGAAAATGATTGTTCAGGCAATACATGAGATATCCTCAGATTCTGAAGATCAGTCAGATGCAGTAGTCCAGCTACAGCAGGGAATCGATCAGATAGCCTCAGTAGTACACAGCAACTCTGCAACTGCGGAGCAGAGCGCTGCCGCAAGCGAAGAGCTTTCAGCTCAGGCGGATGCGCTCAAGTCTCTCGTTTCAAGATTCGTGCTTTCTGAGCAGTATTAGCATTATCTGAAACATTCAGCCTCACAACAGAAATAACCCCTTAAAGAGCGTTAAAAATCTCTTTTAGGGGTTATTCTTTACTTAAGAGAATATACATATATCCCTGATTCTGTATCTATTTGTTTTAATATAAAATCTCTTTTTACTAGATAGTCTATGTGAGAGATAGTCTCGCCCATGGCAAACCACTTCTGGTTGTCAGGAAAGCTGTCCCACGATCTTCCCCTCAGGTTCCACTTCATCATCTGCGCTATCTCATATGCATTCAAAGGCCTTTCGCTTTCTCTGAGGACCTCCGCCGTATCATGAAGCCTTATCCTGTGATGCTCAAGTATCTCATCTGCGCGCTCCCTCAGATTTCCTCTGCTGTCCCTGTGAGCCGCCAGAGTAATTTCCACGTCGAGATCCTTTATCATTTCGAGGCTTTGCATATAATCTCCAAGAGAATCAGCAATACCCATCCATGAGGTTATATTGGGAGTTATGTCAAACAGCACATGATCTCCTGAAAACAGGATCTTTTTCTCTGGAAGATACAGGCACATATGCCCTGGAGTGTGTCCGGGAGTGAGCATGCAGACAAGCTCTGCATCTCCAAGCCTTATCACGTCTCTGTCCTGCAGTGTTACTGCCTTAAATAGCCTGTCAGGCCTGTATTTTTTCGCCTGATTGCTGCTTTTGAGCCTGCAGACGATATCAGTCGGAAACCCTTCTTCGACATAGACAGATTCTATGTCTTCCCAGGTGGCATCCTCAAAATCCCCGACAAGGTAGCTGTAGTCTTTTTCGCTCATGAATATCCTGCTGCGCTCACCAGCAATACGCCCCACTGTACCGCAGTGGTCTCCGTGAAAATGAGTTATGAAAAAATCGGTATCCTCAATATCTATCCCCAGCTCATCAAGTCCCTCTGTTAAAGCTCCGTAGCATTCTTCTCTGTTGAATCCGGTGTCTATTACGAGGTTTCTTTTCTCTGTCATAATTACATATGAATTGAGGCTGCGAAGGGGATTCTCCGGAAGAGGTACAAGTACCCTGTATATCTTCGGGTTGTCAAAAATCTTTTCTACCACGTTTCCTCCGGTTCTACATCATGTCAGCAAGCTTTGGAAGATTCTCTCCATCCACTCTGTAAACAGTCCACTCATCCATAGG
>SAAM01000347.1 GCA_009929415.1 Clostridia bacterium
CGATTTGAGACAGCAGGCAGCGAAGAAAGAATGGTCAAAGAGTGTTGCTGAGACATTTGAGAAAGAGTTGCAGAAATTGGAGAGGACAAACACCGGTTCACCTGATTTCAACATACAACTTTCTTATGTAAAATTTCTTCTCGAACTGCCTTGGGGAGAACTTAGCCCAGATAATCTTGACCTCAAACACGCTCAAAAAACGCTTGACAATGATCACTTTGGACTGGAAACAGTAAAAGAGAGGATAATCGAACACCTGGCTGTCTTAAAATTAAAGGGAGACATGAAATCTCCGATTCTCTGCCTTTACGGCCCTCCGGGGGTTGGAAAGACCTCCTTGGGAAAGTCGATTGCCAAGGCATTGGGCAGGAGTTATGAGAGGATATCTCTCGGAGGTCTGCATGACGAGGCAGAGATACGCGGCCACAGAAGGACATACATCGGAGCAATGCCAGGAAGGATAATCAATTCAATAAAGAAAGCCGGAACATCCAATCCACTTCTTGTTCTGGACGAAATTGACAAGGTTAGCAGTGATTTCAGGGGAGACCCTGCTTCTGCCCTACTTGAAGTTCTTGACCCTGAACAAAATGCATCATTCCACGACAACTATCTTGATATAGATTATGACCTCTCTAAGGTTCTGTTTATTACAACTGCAAATAACATCTCTACGATCCATCCGGCTTTAAGAGACCGAATGGAGATGATTAATGTGAGTGGTTATCTTGCAGAAGAGAAGAGAGCCATAGCAAAGGGGTATCTGATACCAAGACAGACAGAGGCTCATGGTCTTAAAAAGACTCAATTCAGAATAAACCAGGAGGGAATTGATACAATCATAAGTGAGTATACCCGTGAATCAGGTGTAAGGGGGCTGGATAAACAAATAGCCAAACTTGCTAGGATTACTGCCAAGAATATAGCTCTTGAGACACCTTTTAGCCCTCTTCTTGGTCCAAAAGAGGTCAAGGAGATGCTAGGTATTCCTATTTACCAACATGACACCCAGAAAGGAAACGAGGCGGCCGGTGTTGTAACAGGACTCGCATGGACAGAAAACGGAGGTGAAATTCTATTTATTGAGTGTGTCATGAGTAAGGGTAAGGGCATACTTACCACTACCGGAAACCTCGGAGATGTCATGAAGGAATCAGCAATAATCGCCTACCAATATCTGAAAGCCAATCCTCAGCTACTCTCCCTAAACACTAAAGACTTCACTGAAAAAGACATACACATTCACGTGCCTGAGGGAGCTATTCCAAAAGATGGTCCTTCTGCCGGTATCACAATGATAAGTGCAATGTCCTCAGCCTTCCTTAAAAAGAGAGTTAAAAGCGGCATTGCCATGACCGGAGAGATAACACTCAGGGGCAGAGTCCTCCCTGTCGGAGGAATTAAAGAGAAGATTCTGGCGGCAAAGAGAGCCGGGATTGAGACAATAATTCTATCTGAGGATAACAGAAAAGACATTAATGACATAAAGGAGATTTATCTTAAAGGGCTAAATTTCAAATTTGTGAAGAACATTCCTGAAGTTCTTGAATTTATATTCTAAGATTTTATCATGGATGTAAAGATTGATGATAGTTGGAGAAGAGAGCTCCAGGAGGAGTTTGACAAAGAGTACTTTTCGAAAATCGTTGGTTTTCTGAAACATGAGATGGAATCCCATGTTGTTATCTATCCTAAGGGGAATCTTATCTTTAATGCATTCAACTCTACACCTTTCGACAAAGTGAAAGTTGTCATTATCGGGCAGGATCCATACCACAACCCGGGTCAGGCTCATGGTCTTTCATTTTCGGTCCCTGACGGAATCAAACCTCCACCATCCCTTGTAAACATTTTCAAGGAGTTAAAGACAGATTTAGGCGTAGAGACGCCGAAAAGCGGCTCTCTGGAAAGATGGGCAGAACAGGGGGTATTTCTTCTCAATGCAGTACTTACAGTAAGAGCAGGTGCCCCGGCGTCTCATGGTAATATAGGCTGGACACAGTTCACTGATGCTGTGATTAAAAAACTCTCGGATAAAAGAGAGGGAGTTGTTTTTTTACTGTGGGGCAATTTTGCAAAAAGCAAGAGATCAATCATAGACACAAACCGCCATTATGTACTTGAGGCTGCACACCCATCACCTCTAGCCCAAGGGGCTTTTTTCGGCTGTCGCCATTTTTCCAGGACAAATGCTATTCTTGAAGCTCAGGGAAAGGCTCCGATAAATTGGTAAATAGTTACCGAACTCCAAAAATTCCGGTTCCTATTCTTACGATTGTACTTCCTTCCTCGATTGCAATTCTGTAATCTCCTGACATACCCATTGATATCTCTTTAAA
>SAAM01000348.1 GCA_009929415.1 Clostridia bacterium
GTATATGCCGGCCTGGGTATATATGACACAATGCAGCTTGTAGGCTCCGATGTTGCCACTATCTGCACAGGTATGGCAGCTTCGATGTCGGCTATTCTTCTGACAGCCGGGGCTACCGGAAAAAGGTCTGCCCTGCCTCATTCCAGAGTGATGATACACCAGCCTATGGGTGGTGCTGAAGGACAGGCAGTTGATATCGAGATTACTGCAAGGGAGATAATGAAGATTAAGAAGGAGCTGTATGAAATAATCTCTCTTCACTCAGGTAAGTCATTGGATATCATCGAGAAAGATGCTGACAGGGATTACTGGATGACTGCAAACGAGGCCAAAACTTATGGCATGATTGACGAAATCCTGATTAAATCTAAAAAATAGTTGTATAAATATGGCATCCAAGTATAACGACTATTGTTCATTTTGCGGACGTGGAAAAGACGAGGTTGAGGTCCTGATTGCCGGAGAGATAGCCTGTATCTGTGGCGAATGTGCGCAACAGGCTGTTGATTACTCCAAGGAGGCAGTGAGGTCGAAGAGGTCAAAAGGGCGAAAAAGTGAGGATTCTGAGAAGAAACTCATGAAACCTGTTGAGATTACGCAGTTTCTTGACCAATATGTTATAGGGCAGGAAGAGGCCAAGAAACACCTTGCCGTAGCCGTTTATAACCACTATAAGAGAATCTCAAATCCGGGCAATGATGATCTGGATCTCGAGAAATCAAATATCATGCTCATCGGTCAGACCGGAACAGGAAAGACACTTTTGGCAAGAACCATAGCAAAGATGCTGGATGTTCCCTTCACTATAGTTGATGCAACCGTGCTAACAGAAGCAGGTTATGTAGGGGAGGATGTTGAGAGCATATTGACGCGATTGCTTCAGGAGGCTGATTATGATGTTGAAAGAGCTCAAAGAGGAATTGTTTTCATTGATGAAATTGATAAGATTGCAAGAAAAAGCGATAACCCGTCAATAACCAGAGATGTCTCGGGGGAGGGTGTGCAACAGGCTATGCTGAAACTTCTGGAGGGAAGTGTTGTGAATGTCCCGCCTCAGGGAGGGCGTAAGCACCCGGAACAAAGAATGATCGCTGTGGATACCAAGAATATACTTTTTATCTGCGGAGGGGCTTTTGAAGGAATAGACAGAAAGATATCGCAAAGGCTGAATACCCAGGTTGTGGGTTACGGGGCAGAGAAGAAGAGAAGCAAAATTGACAAGGATAACCTTATAAGATATGTATCTCCTCAGGATTTACGGGCTTATGGTCTTATTCCGGAGATAATTGGCAGGTTGCCTGTTCTGACATACCTCCATCCTTTGGACAGAAATGCACTGAGGACTATTCTTACTGAGCCTAAAAATGCTCTGGTAAAGCAGTATCATAAACTTTTCGAACTAGACGGAGTCAAGTTGAAAATTGAGGATGAGGTATTGGACTATATTGTAGATACCTCAATTGAGTACAAACTTGGTGCAAGAGGACTGCGCTCCATTTGCGAGGCAATTATGGTTGATGCAATGTACGAGACTCCTTCACAGGCAAAGAAGAGCCTTACCATAAAGCTCGACTACGCAAAGAAGAAGATTGACAAGTTTACGGGTATTCTGGCTGCTTCTGCTTAATTAAGACTACTTTTTCGGTAATATTTCATAGCCGGCAGCTGAGAGAATCTCAGCTGCCGCTTCATATTCCTCCTCCGGAACCTGAAGCTTTACATTAGATGTCGGATATATGTTAATCACAGAGTTATAGAACTCGTCTTTCAGAAAAGTGTGTATGCCATTAGCCTCAAGGTTTGATCTTGGTATCAGTATGTCTTGAGGATAGGCTGAAGTCAGTATCGTAATCCATTTATCCATGATAATCCAATTTTAGACTTTTAAAGATAGTGAATTATCGGATAAATGTGTCAAAATGTGCTTCTTCTTATCAATCTGAAGTTGCATCTAATCTTCCTGAAGGGTTTTTCGAGAATCATTAGGGCAGCAAGCTCGCCCATCTGTATGAAATCTGTCGACATCACAGTAAGCCCGTCAAGGATAATCTCATTTATAGGAGACTCATTGTAAGAGATGATACCAATATCCTTTCCTATACGGCATCCCTTCATTTTTGCTATCTTCACAAGTTCAATAAGTTCTGAGTCCAGCTGGCTGTTAAGGATAAGGAAAATCTCACCCTTTTCGATCTTATTCTGATTAATCGTATGGTGAAATTCATATTGTATTCCGTTTTCGTCACAAAAACGCTTAATTCCCTTTTCTATAATAGGTGAGTATAGGGAACCCTTCATAGAGACGATGTTCAATTTTCTGAATTTCAGGATATCC
>SAAM01000349.1 GCA_009929415.1 Clostridia bacterium
TCCACGGAAAGCCATTCCGCGGGTATAGTATTTTATTTCCTTATAAAATTTACAATTACATCATTTCTATTTCTAACTGTACCAAAAAAGTGTACCAAAATCTCAAAATTTGCATGATTTTCATACCCTTTCGGGACTATATTCCCAACATTATAAACCCTTCCATCTTCTCGTTACCTGCACACACACGTAGTTCCTCGTAGTTTGGCATAATTTTTATATCAACTTTGGAGGACTCATAAATGAATGTAAAACCTATCTATCCAACAGATTTCAAGACTTACGACGATGCCGTAAAAATGGCCTATGGAGAAATCGACGCCGTAGATATCAACACACCGCTTATCGAAGGGACAACGATTTCAAAACGCTATTGCAATCTTTTCCCAAGACTCGCATCCAGCCAAGTCCAGCAATTGGCTGCCTCAACCGAAGACAATCTGGTAAGAATTTGCGGTTCAAATTTTACGTCAATAATTTTCCCTTTGCTGGTACAAACAAAACTCTGTAACTCAACTACAAAGGAGGGAGTAGTCCACGTAATCGACAGGTTCAGAGTGGCTCTCGATCAGAGGAGCTGGGGCCAATACACCACTGGCAATCCACCAGCTGATTGGAGTGAAAGCTGGCGCGAGGGCTACTGCAAAATGCTGATGCCCTTCACGTTTGAACCCATACCCTGTAATCTGATTGATGCTGTAAAGAATGCTCTCAATGAGATGGAGAACCATTTTCTCAACCCCACCGACAACCAGCACGGAGTTCACCCAGCCGAATTCTTTATAATCCATATCAATGAAATTGCAGAACAACATTATCAAGAAGATATGACTCACATGTTATCGACCTATCCGAGATGCCCAGAAGGCAAAGGAACCAACATGTTTGAATGGGGGCTTGTACTTGCTATAAAATGGTATACGATACTTCAGGACCATATCAGGAGCATCGATGAAAGCCAATATATGAAGGAGCAATACTTGCAGCAAGTACTACAGCTAAAGGCTATATCCGTGGAAACTTTCTTGACTCTTGATATCGAGAAAGCCTTGGCACTACAGGATGAAGCGGAACTAATCTACAGGGAGAGTCTTGAACATAAATCGCAAACCAAGACAGTGGACGCAAAACATACAAAGCCAATCCCGTGGATGCTTGGTGAAGAAAACCTTCAAGCATTATGGAAGGTACTTACTGAGCATGAATATGTTGAAAACTCAGGGTTCCAGGATTTCCTAAGTGGTCATTTCCAACTTGTTGACAAACATTCCAAGAACAATCGGACAACCTTTGCACCGAAAATCAGATGGTACAGCTCCCTTGACAACCTGCTCAGAATGCTCGAAAGCCTTGTGGCATCCAATATAACCAGTGTCGTTCCTTTTGGGAAAAAGGCTGGTACGCAAACTGCGGGAAAGATCTACAACCTGATTGAAAATCATTTTGCCAACAGTGATGGAATCGACTTCAAGTTGGACGCCATACGAAAGGCAGCACAGCGCAAGAGGAACCCTAATGCAAAAATCGACAAGAGCTTCAATGGCAGCGTTCTGAGAACAATTCGATCAATGCAATAAAACTTTAAGCTTTTTTATACCGGTCATCAGTGGCCGGTATTTTTTTGTCAAAATGTCCCAGATAATTTTCACTCATGGTTCCTTTTATTTTTTTATATATTAATACTTTATATCTCATCAAACAGAGACTGTCCCACCTTGTCCCACTCATTTCTAGGACAGACTTATTCTCCGTTATCTTTACGATTGTAAGGGTAGCGCACGCTATCCAAGCATCAATTTTTAGGAGGTGGTTTATGGCCACAAAAACAGAACGGGCAACATTGCTCACATACGAAGAGGCAGCGGAAATCCTCCGTATTCACCCGCAGACGCTACGCCAGTGGGTCTCGATGAAAAAGTTTCCTCACTTGAAAATCGGGGCAAACGTGCGATTTACGCGGGCAATGATTGATCAGTACATCAAGTCCACTTTGGTTGATCCAACATGCATCGTTTCTCAAAGCAGTCAAAAGGATTCTCAGGACTGCGTAAAGGAGGAAGAAGATGCCTGAGAATACTAGAGGCAAGAGGTTCCTCACTATAAAGGAATTCTGCGAGGAAGCAAGAATCGGCAGGACTACGCTTCATCGGTATATGAAGCAGGGAATCGTACCGTTCAGAAAGCTAGGGAATAGGGTCCTGATCTCAGCATCCATACTCGACCAGCTTGAGAACACCAAACTCGGAGGCTCGGTATGAAGCGCGATAAAATCCCACTTTCATGTCTTTCGGAACTTTACGATCAATTAGTATCGATGTTCGAACATGCTC
>SAAM01000035.1 GCA_009929415.1 Clostridia bacterium
AGGTAGTAAGCGGGGGTACTCTTGATGCTCAGTTTTTAATCACCGTACCCAAGGAGGTCCAGGATGGACAACAACCAAAGGCTGACCCTTTCTGATCAGCCTTGTGGTTTTATTGGATAGTGTACCTGGAACCCAGTTTTTCAAAACCCTTGATTCAAACCGCCATCTTGCGATTCCTGTGGAACTTTTGGACCTTGTACCTGGTACCGCTAGTTCCTCCACCAGCGGTTGGGATTGGAACCTGCTTGAAAACGACCCTTCCTGCGTTCTGGGCTGCCTGGTCTATGGATTCCACGATGGCTCTATCCATAGGTAAGTCCAAGCGTGGAAGTTCTTCAATTCCCATATCGGTTAGGATATCTGCATATTCATTTTTGAATTCGGAATCAAAAAAGAATTGGGAAGTGCCACCCCACAAGTAATAGTCTGTGAAAATAAACAGGTCCGGGAAAGGTTCTCTTTTTCCGGATGGCTGTTTGTCTGCATACTCCTTGCTTAGAAATTTGAGCACATCCATATCAGAGCCTGCGGAGGGATACCAGGCTAGGTTGGCTGTATCCCCATGTTCTTCTATCCATGCACTGAATAGCCCATTTGAAGAACCATTGAGAGCCTCCGAGAGTTGTTTTGACATGTTTACCCCCTTGTATTGACTTTAAGATTCGAACCCTATTATTAGTGAGCTGGTTTCTGTTTGGCTAACAGGGGAATTCATCTCTGAAGGGTTTCAGGTTTCCCTCTGGGTTCGTTGCTTTGAAAGAGTTGTGGTTCTCTAGGATAGCAAATACGATATGTTCGAAACAGGGTGCAAACTCCGGTTCCTTCAATACCTGGTGAAAGAGCTGAGCCATGTGGTGAGGTGGATTGTTGAAAGCCCCACACCCGAAGGCTCCCAGCACGAGTGACTGGTGGTGATGTAAAAGGGCAATTCTGAAAATGGTCCTGATCTTGTATTTGGTCCCTTCAGCCATACTGTCGGAAAGCCATTGCTTTCCCTCTTGGTCTTGGGTGAGGTCAGGGTTGCTGATTGCAGGTACTCCTATGAAGGCAGCTTTCCAAGGGGTATCCAGCAGGGGATACCCTGATTGCTCGGATCCCCTGAAGATGGTCACACCAGGTGAATATACCCCTCCATGATTCCTGTCCAGGGGATATTGCATCATACTGTGAGTAAGGCCGTAATTCGTAGCATACCTTGCGAATTGATAGAGGGAACGGAAATAGTTGGAACAGCGGAAGAGGTATTCTTCTTGAGCCCCGGCGCCTGAAATTACTCCTCCTCCAGGATTTTGCCTGTTGGCCATATTCAGGATTGCGGGGTTTTCTCCCTGGTCGACAAGTAGTTTTGCTACTTGCAGGGTATCACCCTCGATGACTTCTACGACCAGGGGTTGCTTGGCTTGTGGCCAGGTCCTCTGTTTGATTTCGTCGGAGTAGAGGATTGATCCAGCCTGCAAGGCTGCATCATTGCCAAAACGAACGGTATTCCCATTCGTTGAAGTATAAGAGCTTTGCGTCACCCATTGCAGGGTATCGGAGAAGACAGCTTTCCTGAGGTCGTGCAGCAAGGTATAGTCACGAGTTTTGGATGCTGATTGAAATTGGTTTTTCCAGTTGTCAGCATCCCAGATCTGGTTTGTCATGGTTACTCCTCAAGTTTGATGCGATGATGCTCGATTGCCTCTTTGAAATGGGATTCAAGGGTTTCCTCGGTTGAATCCTCTGGGTAGTAGAAGATCAGGGACTCATTGAATCTTGGTTTTTTATTCAGGCTTCTTTCCATTTTCAGCATCATGTCCAAAAAGTGTTCCTTGCTTTTATCCCAATTCCAATCAATGAAAGGAGAGAAGAAACTCATACCAGAATCAAAGGAGAACGAAGCTGAGCTGCCATCAACATATCTGACTTGGAGGTCTCGATGATGGATTTGCCCTGGATCGGAAGCCTGCGAACACGTGGTAGTGCAATACATGGTGAGGGTTCCCTTATTCCTTGGATTCAAGCGAGCTTGGGCACTGAAAAATTTTCGTTGTTGTTGCCGGCTAGAGAAGGCCCGATCAGAATACGAACTTCTTTCACTATTCACAGCTAGGTGTATCTGCGCTCCTTCTTGCAGAGGCATGTCCTCAAGCAACATCAGGAAACACAGGTTCTCAGCTATTTGGAGGAGATAACGATCTGAATACCAAACTGAGGCAATCGGTTTGTTGGCATCCAATTCAAAGTGTTCACACAAATAGTGCCATAGCCTTACTTGGCTGACCTGTTCAACCTGCTTGAAGGATATTCGTAAGTTCCTGATTCCCTTTTTGCCCGTATCAAGCTTTAGTTGTGATAGCTTTTGAGGGAATTGATATTCTTCACCAATCAGTCTCCTGATGGAAGGATAACTCTCAAAAGGAGTGACTTCTTGTGAATCATCAAGATAGATTTCATAGGCAAATCTCGATTTTCCATCATCAACCACTGCAGCTAGCTCCTCTTGGGTAATAGTATTTCTGATTCTGAGGTTGAGCTTTTCCCCAGCATACGAAATACCATATGCAAGGTTTTGTTGAATGGTTGCATGGGACTTTTGTATGAGTGAGGAAGGGAAGACCAAGGTGATTTCGATGCCTCGTTTCGCCATTTCGAGCAAGGATCCAAACTTTCCCTCGACGATAGAAAATTCATCCTTTGGCAAGGCATTGATGTAGAGATTCATTCTTCCCGTGGATTTTCCCATCAAGAGCAAGCTGGCATCCCCAACTATATCATTGACGGTACGGTCGCCCTTGTTCGGTTTCACTTTCCCGAGATAGGTGCTGAAAAAACCTTTGATTTCCATTCTCTCAAGGAATTCCCGTACCAGATGGCGATTGTATTTCTGGTGCCCGGCATCTTCCTTCTCGAACGTGATAAGGCAAGCTGGGCAAGCTTCGCTGCATTCCTCAGGGCATTCTGTGGTCTCTAAAAGTAAGTGATAAAAATCCTGATTCCTAAACATGTTGACAATCATCTCTGAATATCCGGCTCCGCCAGGGACGTTATCATAGAGGACAATCTCTTGGTTGTTCCAGGTATTTGAGGTTGGATCATAATAGGCTTGTACCAAGAACCGAAGTTCTCGGGCGTCTATGCCAAGGAACTTAGCGGCTGCCAATTGCAGGCAGCGCGCAAAGGTTTGCATAAATACTTCGCTATGTTCAATAGCATAGGATTTCTTTGCAAATCGAATCTGTATTGCATCGGTGACGAACTCCGCCATCAAAGTTTTGCTATGTGTAGGGTTATCATTAGTGCATTTCTTATCCGAATACAGTCGGGTATGTTCGGTGAAATCATTTGCCTTGAACTTTGTTTCAGGGACACTTTTCCCGCAACTCAGACAGACCGCATATCCCTTTTGCCCTGGTCCTTTGTTCAGTGCATAGAAGGTTGCTGATTGTGTAGTGGCAATCCGGAGAATATCAGGGATGATTTGGGTGAAGGCTTCGGGTTGGGTCTGCAAGTCTGCATAAAACGCTGTGGCGAGGGCATCTTTGTCAATCTTGTTCGGTGCATAGGGCTGGGGCTCCTGGTAATCTACCCTGAAACCTTTGGGAAGGTAGGCATACCTGATATGATTTGTCTTTCCCTCCAATGATTCTACATCGGTTGGAGCTTTCCGATAGGCAGGAGTGCCACACACTGGGCAAGCCATTTGGTCTGCCGTTGGGGAAACAATGTAGAAGTGGTTGCAAGTCGTACACTCAACAAAATTCCTCTGTTCGAGAGAAGAGGTTGAAGAGAAGCCTTCACGCCCCATGAAGGACCCGAAAGAAATTCCTCTAGAGGTAATCAATTTTTTACCGACAAAAATTTGAGCCCCCGGGGCATATTCTGTGATTGCGATTTCACTGCTGCGTTGCAGCTTAAATCGATTGACCGTACGTTCAGTGATAGGAATGTTGACACTCGAACGATAGTTGACAGTATTCAAGGAGACCACATCGGTTGGGAAGCCGTACTTTGGTAGAATCGAAAGGTCTGTGAGAAAGGATACGATGTCTGTTGAGAACAGGGTATTCAGATAATATTTAAGGACATCTTGTCGTCTTTGATTGTTAGCCGGATTATTGATTTCCTGTCGCATTTCTTGCTCATAGATATGTATCTGTGTATTCTCCTCTTGGAAGAAGTCCTGCAAATCTACCAAGTATGACAATCGATTGAACCCTATCCCCATATCAGTTCCATTGAGCAAGGAATCAAGGCCTTCAATTTCAGGTGCAGATTGTAACCATTCCAGTAAATAATCGATAATTGGGTTGGGGAACCATGGGATATTTTCAAAGCCAAAGAAATCCTTGACCGTACCATAGGAGGCCAAAGGATTGTTTATATGTGCAAAGGCGTTCTCCGTAGCTGGTTCCAATTTCGCAAAATAGTCGAAAAATGACCTGAGAATAAAAGAATTCAGATGTCGTCTCACAATCTTCTCACTATTAAGCGAAACGTAGGGGTCATGCGGTTTCCTCGTGAAGAAGAGATCTGGATGGAGAAAAAAGTAATGATCTAGGGGCACCTTGCGGGCGCTGGTAAGCACATAGGCAAGGCGGTCGTAACGTCTTCCTGCACGTCCTGCTCGCTGGAGGTAATTACTCGGTCCTGGGGGACAGTTGGCAAGGAAGATGGAGGTGATACCTCCTATATCGATACCAAGCTCCATGGTGGTACTGGAACTGAGGACATTGATCTGACCATCGATGAACAGCTTTTCATTTTTTGTGAGTTCTGAAAGGTCAAGTTGTGCAGTATGCTCGACTGTTCTCATTCCCAACTTGGGGAAAGAGAGCGTACGCTTGTACCCATACAAGTCTTTTACCTGATTTTCAGGAAGTATCTCGACTTTCCCGAAACAACCACTGGAGATGCAATACCCATTGATGTGATGCGGAGAGGTTCTCTGGCAGATGGGGCAACGGTACATGGTAGGGGTTTCAGCAATCCTTGCAGTATCAAGACACAGGGTATACGCGTTTTGGAAGTTGTCATGTAGTTTGAAAAGTTCAGGCATTGTTATGACCATGAGAGGCCAAAGTTCAGCGAGCAGATCTTGGCAGGTCTTTACCGGAAGATCTTCATCTCCCAAGGCTTTCCTGATGATGTTAATCGGTGCCGTTGAGCCCTTTGTTTCCAAGTTGAACCAGTTTTTCACGTTGGATGGGGCATTTTTGGGAATATCTCCTCGTTCCAGAACATAATATTGGTTTACCAAGGCATTTTGCAGGATGTATGTTGCTGCATCGCTAAGGGGATCATCCATTGTTTGGGGCCACCGCGCATCGATGCCACCGTTTGCTCTCATATGGTTGATCAAGCCGCTAACAAGAGTTTTGATCTGTTCCGGAGTATAGGAAGCTAACCCTGGATGCTGTTCTAGTTGTCCGATGAAAGAAGAGGAAATTGGAAATTCAAGTTTGAACAATCCTGAGTTTTCTGGAAGGTATTGAGATTTTGATAAGATACCCAGCGATCGGAGCAAAATCCAATAGCCAATTTTTCGTCGATAGTCCAGATTTTCCCAACTCTCTCCAATCTCGATTTTCTCGAATACTCCGGCCATCTCACGCAGGTCCCCGTTCATGGCAATGCTTTCTTGGGCATCCTGGAAGGATAGGGAGGCCTCCGAAATTTGACTTTTTATTAATTCTTTCAGGAACTGAGTTTGAGTATAGGTTTCAAAAAATTGAAAAGCGTTGGGTTGTTGGCTCACCAGATCTGATAGAACTCGGGTAATACTTTCTTCCGTTTTAACTGGTAGCTCATTTAGTTTGGAAAAAATGAGTTCTGTGATTGTAGGTTGAAAGGATAGCCAAGCTTTCCCAGCAGGTGGGAAGGAATTTGTGAATTCTTGTTCTGTTTGTAGATGGGGCTTAAGAGCATCATTGATTGAATCATAAATAATCCGGTTGCCAAGGTATATTTCGTGCAGCCAGTCCAAGGCTGGGGGTAACTTTGCCGCCTTTTGGCGATTGTCAGTGAAGGTAAGCAACCGTCTCCCTTTGCCAGGCATCCAGTTCTCCTCTGAGTTGTTTTGGTGGGGTTCAAGGTTGGCAAACAGTGAATCTATGGCAATCTTCTGGATGAGATCGATACTGACCGATATTGCAGAGAAGAATACTTGTTGATAGAGAGCTATCTCTGGATCTATGACAAAGCTATCAAACTCCTGAGTGATATCGCCTTCAAGTTCCTCTGATTGATTTTCCTTTGGATCTTTACCACAGCGGAAGCATTGATCACGTTTAGCCGGCGATCCATCGAATTTGTGTATCTGGAGATTTAGGGTTCTGGTCTTGGACCTCCAATCGATTCGTTCATTCTTTCCCTCCTCTGAGGTTAGGGAACAGAGGTATGCTTCTCCACAATCTTTGCATACCACCAATTCATAGAGAGGTTTGTCTAGGCACTCTGAATTTGGGCAATGCTCATGGAAGGAATGGTAGAAGGCCTTGCAAGAAGGGCAGTAGAAAACGCCATCAGGTGCTTCTGCAACCGAGTGCAGCCTGAGCTTCACCAAAGGCTTGCTCGTGTCCGCAGCCTTCATGGTTGCAAGGTATCTGATCAAGTTATACGCCAGGGAACGAGGGAGCCCCGCCTGTTCTGTAAATTGAGTAAGGGTTTTAGGACCTTTAGTAAGACTATTTACTAGCTTCACCAAATTTTCATTCCTGGAAATGATTTGGTAGAGTGCCTCTGAAAAGGATTCCGAAGCGAGAGAGGGAAGGTGCTGCTTAATTCCCTTCAGGCATTCATCATCACTGACCTTCCCAAGATTATCGAGAGATTGAAATATAGCAAGGAGGAGGGGATTCGGGACTGGTTTATTTCCATGATCCAGGGTAAGGGGTTTGACCCTGCTTCCATCAATGTATTCGATTGATTCCAATTCCTTGTTGAATAAGTCAGCTGCGAATTTCCTTAGAAGGTATCCCCCATCTTTCTCTGGATCACCTATCGTTGCTGAGGTGGCAAAGAACTGGACCTCTTGGCTTTGTTTGTTGAAAGCCAGAAGAACTCGTCTGATGAGCATGGCGATTTCTGCGGCCATGGCACCTATGTAGGTATGGGCTTCATCAAGGATGATGGTGTGCAGCTTCTGGCGGTCTGGAAAAAACAGGCAGTAATCCTTTGGTCGGATGAGCGCGTATTCAAGCATGGAGTAGTTGGTGACCAGTATATGGGGAGGATTGGTCCTCAACTCTTCCCTGTCTATTGTTTGCAAATCTGGCCAGGAACTGAATTCTGGAACTTCGTTTATATAGATATTTTGCCTGTTTTTCGATTCCTCAAGTTTACTGTTGTACAAGGCAAAGCGGATAGGTTCCCTTTTGGGGTCTTGGACACCTATCAAGGACTGCAACCTGCTAACCTGGCTGTTGATCAAGGCATTCATTGGATAGATGATCAGAACCCTGATCCCAGGCTTGCTACGCTCCTCATCCGATTCATTGAACAAACGTGCCAAGGTAGGGAGGAGGAATGATTCAGTTTTACCGGAACCAGTGCCAGAGGAGAGGATGAAATCTTTCCCATTCATTGCTGTGCGAAGAGCCTTCTCCTGATGGGCAAAGAGGGGAGTATTGCTGGAGAAGGTATTTGATGCAAGGACCGAAAGAAAAGCATTTTGGAGGTTAGGATTATCGTTAAAAAAATGTCTGCCGCAATGCAGCAATGGGAGTTTGTTATCTACGAGTACCTGATTCTTGAATTGAAGGTGTTCAACCAAAGCAGAGAAAAATTCTTTATCGAGGGATTCCAAGGTAGCTGGTGGGTTGCTCATCACGTAGGGAAAGTTGTTTTCGATCAACAGATCAGAAAGGAGGGATCCGGTCTGTGGTGTATCTGAGGTCCAGAGCTTCCTCAGTGCTTCACGGATTTCCGGGTCCTTGATTTTTTTCCAGTCAAGGATGAAGTCAGCGATATTTTGCTTGGTTTCTTGTTCAGTTTTCTGTGCGTCAAACATTTTCTTCCTCCCAGAAGCGTTCCATCCAGTATTCGTAGTAACAGTTGTAGATACGAGCGGTTTCCTCGTGACTGGAAACCCATTTCAAGAGATAGATATAGGTTTTGTGGTTGAAACGGTGGAGCCTTTCCAAGGTTTCCAACCATGGTTGTTTGTTCAGTTGGGTACAAACTGCAGTCAAGGACAGGAAAATGATGCACTTCCACTTGGTTGAGGATTCAAACCCCTTCAGATTGGGTTCGGCATATAAGAGAGGTGGCTGTCTAAATAGAGCAGCCAATCCAATGCTGAAACCCGGCTCTTTCATGACATCAAGAAAGGTCTTCAATTTAGGAATTCTACTCAGAGGGGGATTGTCATAGTGAACCTGTTCCTTGTTGAGGAGTTCCTCGAAATCCTGTTCAGTGAACTGGTCGGCCTGATAACTTGGGGGGCCGTAGTCAGGTGGTGTAAACGTGAAGGATTCCTTGGTAATGGTTGCCGCTATCGGAATAGTGGATTCTCTAAACCTTTGGTAATAATCAGAAAATACCTCTGCTCTGTTCTGTTTTACAAATTCCTTTCGGAGCCAAAAAAGTGTCAACCATGAAAGCACGGGTTTGCCACCACTGATAAACGGTTTGCAATAAATCCAGAATAACTCAGCAGGATGACCATCCTTGGCAAGCAGATTAATTCGATCCAATTCCTCCAGATCATTGAGGGTAATTAGTTCAGGACTAAATCGAGGATGATTGGAAATGGAAGCAAAATCAGGAAGGTAGTACTTGTTATCTGCTTTCATGATTTTTGCTTCAAGAGAAATGAGGGCAAATGATTCTTCCCTATTTGCGGGATTCCTTGCTAATTCAGCCCAGGCTACAAGGATGGGAAACGTATCCAGTATTTTGGCAAAAATCTTGATATCATTGGGATAACTCCATTTCCATGCTTTAGAGAGCCACCGAAAAAGCTTGAAGGATTCTTCTGGAGACTGCAGGATTTGTTTCAAGTGCTCAGTCATTTCTTCGTCAGGAATCATATATTCATTGCATTTGGCTAGGAAAATGTCGGTCAAACCGGACGTTGGCTGTTTTCCTGCGATGAAGGTTGGGAACGTATTCAGTTCGTGTTTTTCTGATTGATTCGCTACCATCCCGTACACGAGACTATTAGGAGGCAACGAATCGAAGTCTAGGCCTTCTTGGAGTTCCAGGGAATCCAACGGGAGTGCAGCAAGGCTTGAAAAAGCGCCGTGGTTCCACTCTTTCTCGAGGTCTAGTATTGGTCTTCTTTTACTTCTGAATTCGGCTCTATAGAGTTCTGTTCCTTCATATTCAACAATGAGCAATAATCGAGAGAACTGATTACGTTTCACATAATTTACCAGTAATGAGAGAGCATACTTTCTGGATCCATCGGTATACATCACCTGGCTTTCTGGGAAAATGCGGAGCGCTGTTGATGAATATTCCATGTAGGCTGATATCTTATAGGGCTTTGTGGAATCTCTTAAGCTGGTTCGTTGGAATTCCAAGTATGAGTTTGCTATCAAATCTTCTTCGATTAAGAGGGGCTCTTGATTTCCTTTTGAGGTTACTGTGGTTTTAAAATGGCCGACAATCTCCTCGATGGCTTCGAAATTGAAATTGATGGTAGTTGTAGGTTCTTGATTCTCTGCATTTCTGTATTTGAAGGTGGCTTGGAATTCGTGTATCCCGTACTCAGCCCATTCAATATCGAGCAATTCCCCTTTAACCAAGGTTTTGCATTGATCGTTGCTTTGGATTTTTATTTCCTTGGGTGGAGAAAAAAGCTTGAGTTGGATATGTTTGTTTCCGAGCAGCCTGGCTGATTTGATGGGGAGGAGATTGAATGTCATTGAGCACGGCTCATCCTCCGGAAATTTTACCGTGAGTTTGTATTGCCCCGGTGATTTAAGAGGACGGACAGGAGTAATCTTGCCTTTGCTATATGAGGGGTTGATGGTATCAGTGACTATTATTTCTCCATTTCTTTTATTGAACTTTATCAGGCTAAGGTTTGGGGTTACATCTTTTGGGAAATCTCCTTCAAGATAGATCTCCAGCATTGGTGAGAAGAAATAGGATATTGTACCCAAGAATTTTTTGAAGGTTGCTTCCCAAGCTGTTTGTTCTCTCAACCTAAAGGAGAAAGGAATTCTTCGGAATTGAAGGCAGGTTTTCCCGATTACAATAGAAGAAACTTGTGTGTTATTTGATTTAAAGACAGGTAGGTTGCTAGTAAATTCCTCCTGTGTGAAATCTGAAGATTTTAACAAGAACTGCCCTATGGTATTTGAAAGTGGGACTATCCTGAGAATTTCCCCCATTTTGTAAATGTAGGTGCTGGAATAAAGTTCGGTACCGTTTTGTCCAAATATCAGAAAGGGTTTATTCCGTTTGACTTGGCCTAGATAGAGCTGGTGGGGCTTTGCATCAAGGTCCTTGACTGTAACGATGAACTGGATCTTCTGCAGACTGGTATTCCGTGTTTTAATAGGAATAAATTCGGCCATTGATGAGCATTTTAAAACAAGGAAACCCTCTTGTACTTCAACTTCGACCAGCCGTTCTGAATCGTCTAGTACAATGTTGTCCCTATCTGACAGGAAGGACAGTGTTCCTGATGAGAATTTTGGTAAGTTAATTGCGCTTGGCAGCGGAATCGAGACTTTATTAAGGTTATGCTTGAGCACAAGACGCCAGTCAAGTCCATCTTGAATTAGCTGGTAGGTGAATTTTGGTGAAGGGTAAGTTGCCTGATTGTTCTCCCTTTGTGGCGGAATAAGGATGCCTTTGTATGCATGAGCGATACGTAGCACCAGATCTAGGTCCCATCCTTTCAGGTCAGCAACCTGGGTGCAAATTGAGTCGAGGTTATCATAGTTATCTAGGTAGTAGCGAATGGAAGAAAGAATCTGGATGAGTTGAAGGAAGGCATCATACCCTGGTGAACCTGATGTCAATGATTGTTGTTGTGCTATTGTATATGCGTTTAGGTTAATCGAGTTAATGAATGCTTGTAGGGTGGTTTCAGCTGAGAAATATAAGGAAAACCAATTCTTTTTATTGACCAATTCCTGTACCAATTGGCCATACCCCAAGGTAGGGGGGAATTCTGCAGCTAGGATAAAGGTACTCAAGTATCGATGGCCTCTCTGATTCATGATGACCTCGACATTTCTTTCCTGGAACCATTTTATGACAATTTTATAAAATGGATCGCCTAAAGGGATATCCTGCCATCCAATCTGTTGTGTGGGCCATTCTCCTAAAGACGCCTCCTCGGCAGTTTTATAGTAGGTAAGTACATCATCAAGGTACGCATAGACTAATTGCTTACTTTTAGGATCAAGAGTTTTCAATGGCATGATTACCTCACGTTTTTTCAATGATACTTGAAAATTCGCTGTAAGCAAGGCAAGGTAGTAGAGTTTCAGCAGATTTCTTTTATGTAATATATACTAGGTACTGTGACCCATTATGACACATTGGATGTGAAATGGTGATTATTTTCGATATATTCCTCAGATTATGCACTTCTGTTGCCAAGCTTTGAGCAATAGATATCTTTGTATTGGTTTTTCATGAAATTAAACAACATTAAACAACTTTCATAGGGTATACTGCGCGGACACTCAGTTGAAAGGAATAGCTGCATGTTTTTTCTTTGTGCTTATACTCTGACCTGTCAGCGTCTGGTGGTTACTTTGTTGGGCTATGGTCCCAGCAGAAGGGAGGCCGTTGAGTTCGCACTCAATAATCCCTATATCAAGAAGAGAGATATGGAATTTGTGGAGCTTGCCCTTGATGGAAATCCCCATATCGCCAGTCCAATGAAAGCATATCACTGCATTGAGATCAGCTTCAAGGATTACATGTACTATAAGGAGAAGGGAGCCTTGGTTGATAGGTTGGTGCAATATGCCTGATTGAACCGAAATTCCCTAGGCCTTGATCATCAGCTCAAATTGTTTCTGCCTCTTATGTTTCCTTGCGAGTAAGCGGACTATAAATCGCTATTTATGAGCAGTCTCTCTGTCTATAGACTGAAGGCAAAACCAAAGACGGAGACGCTACAATGCACCGCACCATGTAT
>SAAM01000350.1 GCA_009929415.1 Clostridia bacterium
CAGCTATACCGAAGAAAAGCCGATTACCATGAACCCATTCCGTATCAAGCGAGAAGAGCTCAATGTGGAGAAAACAGGATTCTTGAAGAATCTGATTCTGCTCATTTGGAAAGGTTCTCAGGCAACCATCAGCAAAACTGAAGATAGATTGATTGACCAAGTCATCACTGAATACTACGGTGTCTATTTCAACGGCTTTGATGGATTTACCCCACCACAACGTGAAGATTTACGTCAAAGTCTGTTGGTGGATGATAGAAACAACAATCGTAATCATCAGGAGAGCGAAGCTGAACGAGAAGAACGTATCGACAAAGAGATTGATTCAATAGAGGCAAGACGCAAGGAACTCAAAGTGGAAACCCTATCGTTCAATACATTCTACGAATACTCGGTGCAACGTATTCCAGATATCTGCCATGAGAATAATCTGACTGGTGTAGATATCTCCACATACCGCTACATGATGAAGGACTTCTACAGAGGTGGCAACCACGACAAGACACTGAATGAAGACATGGACGGTTCTCTATTTGATGAAACTTTCATCGTCTTCGAGATTGATGCTATCAAGGATGATCCATTGCTTTTCCCGATTGTAACGCTCATTATCATGGACGTGTTCCTGCAGAAGATGCGTATCAAGAAGAACCGAAAAGTATTGGTTATCGAGGAAGCTTGGAAAGCTATTGCCAGTCCACTGATGGCTGAATATATCAAGTACCTCTATAAAACCGCCCGTAAGTTTTGGGCATCTGTGGGTGTGGTAACACAAGAGATTCAAGATATCATAGGGAGTCCGGTAGTCAAGGAAGCCATCATCAACAACTCAGATGTGGTGATGTTGCTTGACCAAAGCAAGTTCAAGGAACGCTTCAATAATATCAAGGCAATCCTTGGTCTGACCGATGTAGATTGCAAGAAAATCTTCACCATCAATCGTCTGGAGAACAAGGCAGGTAGAAGTTTCTTTCGAGAAGTCTTCATTCGTCGAGGAACCACCAGTGGCGTATTTGGCGTAGAAGAACCAAGAGAATGTTACATGACCTACACGACCGAACGAGCAGAGAAAGAAGCCTTGAAGCTTTATAAGAAAGAACTTCATTGTTCGCACCAGGAGGCGATCGAAGCCTACTGTAAGGACTGGAATCTTTCAGGTATTGATAAATCTTTAGCGTTTGCCCAAAAGGTAAACAATGAAGGTAAAGTGCTGAATCTTACTTAAAGTAGTAATATAGTAATAATGTATAATAGAGTATTAGCAATATAGTAGTAACATAAAAACGTAAACTAGCAATGCATAGATTCCTACTCATAGTGATCCTATTATTGGTTGGCATACAGCGAATGTCAGCCCAATACTACCGTATCAACTACGATACCAAAACTATTGCTGCCATGTCTGGTGCGTATGGAACGGAAGCAGCTGCTGAATCCTATTACAACAATCAGGTACAGGACATCTTGAGACATTACGAAACAGCAAGTGCCGCAGTTGCAGGAATCTATTCATCCAAGTACATGGATAGAAAAGCACTTACCACTTTAGGATTGTGGGCATCTGCCGAAGAAAACTATTACTACCGCAGAATCTATAATATGGTGTCGGCTAAAATCATGCCGAAGATTTGGACTATATCGGGATTGATGTTGAAGAAACCGGCCAATGCGATGTACTGGGGAAGCTATCTGATGAAGACTTGTAATGACACCAAGAATCTATGTATGCAGTTTGAGTCTGTCGTAACCAACAGTCGTCTGTCTTTCAAGGATATTGTATTTCTGGAATTAACTCCTGAGATGCAAGCCATATTTGATTTGACTAATGCCGGTATGGATTGGAAAGGTTTCATTGACAATCTAAGCAATGTGAGTGGAAACTTCACCAAGGAAAATCTTACCAATGATATTGACCAACTCTATAATACGGGTGTCGGTCTGATTAGTTCTGGAGCCGCCAATGCGGAAGGCTCAATTATCGGTAACAACTCCTTTAATGGCAATGTAACCAGTAGAGCTACGGCCATCTTCAATATCGCAAAAAACTCTTATGGTATGTTCAACAATCTGGAGAATAACCTTGGAGGAACACTCATAGGGCTTATGGGTGGACAGGCAGATGTGAACAAGCTTTTCAATGTAGCGAATTATAATATGACTTCTTGGTTAACTGATTATGACCAAGAATCCTTGGGTAGATATTACACCCAGCCTTGGTATATCTACCGACGTGATGCTGGTTCTGTCATTCTATGTGATTACGAACCACCTACAGGAAAAGACGATATTATCAAGGGGCCACATTGGACACGCTTCGATACAAAA
>SAAM01000351.1 GCA_009929415.1 Clostridia bacterium
TCCTGATAGGACATTGTATTTTTAACTATTGTATCAAGAATATTGAACTCATCTTTCAGCCTGTTTCCAAATGATCTTCCTGACGAAGACCGGTTCCCGGCATTTCTTTTTTTGTCATCACTGTGATGAGACCGTTCTTCAGAAGTATTTTGCCCGCCTTGAGCCGAGCCGGACACATCACTCATATCTCCGTCAGGATCAACGTATCCGCTGCCGGCGAAATCATCAAAACTTCTGGAAATTTCCCAATTCTGTTCTGTTTGTCTATAGTCGGACCTATGCACTCTTTCGCCGTAAAATTCTGCTGCGCTCCTTGTTTCATATGCGGCCGGATCAGAGATGCGGACATTCTCCGCTGTACTGTATATATTGTCTATTACAGGAGTATTGAGATCAGCTCCGCCGCTCCTTATAATTTCACCAACGCTTGCAATACTTCTTTCGATACGGGTCACGGTCTCGGCACTGCCTGCCTGTGAAGCAAATTCTCTCATGACCCCCAGCCCGAGCATCTGGAATGCTGCATTTTGCACCGCATCAGACGGCATTTCCATCCCATATCCTTCAAACACAGACCTGGACTCTTCGGACCCTACAGGAGCCCCAAATATCATCTGTGGCATAACTGTTCCGCTCCTTATGTCATTTATAAGGCGTGTTCCCCCCTCGCGTCTCATATTGCCTGAAAGCCAGCTGTGGGCCGAAGGAGGGATAACCGAAGCTATATCCCCGGATATAAATGACACAGGATCGTCCCAGAATCCTGAGGATGAAGCCGGTTCAGAGATGACGGATACAGGAGCGGATACACCTCTGTCGGATGCTGCAGTCTCACTCGTCGATACTATCTGTTTTTTCAGAGTATCAAAAGAGTCAAGGCCTCCTGAAGTCACAGATATTACATGTGATATCAGCTTGTCCTCACTTATATCTTTATAGCCGCCTGCCGTATAATCCGTAATAAACTTTTCAAGATCTTTTTCTATTGTCTGTAATGAATCAAGTACACGATAATGCTCCTGATGATTTACCTTGCCTTTGAATTCAGGCATCACTGAAATCAAGGTCCTTACTCCCGCCATGCCGGTCAGTGCGGCTCTCAAGGACGGCGGTTCTGCGGAAAGTCCGGAAGACAGCATCAGTCCTACATGATTAATAAGTCCGCCTTCACCATCTTCACCGTATATAAGTTCCTTTGCGCTGTAACCCGCACTCTTTACTGCAGTGGCAAGCTTGTTTATATCAAGGGCATCGCTGACCTTTGTAACAGCACCCTCGAATTCCCTCTTTGTCACTCCGAACGGTTTGCTTTCCAACAGCGGCGACATATCCGGATTAGCTCTTTTCATAAATACCGGAAGAGGAACCTTCAGAGCGTTTCGATACATTTTCTCTATATCTCCCAGATTGGTCTGTGCAATAAGTTTTGCTCTTGCAGCAAGGTCCGGCTCAGACATATTTGAATACTTGCCTGTCGTATACTCTTCAATAAACGATCCGAGTCCGGTACTCGCCCTTGTGATCTGCTCCATGACATTACTGTATTCTTTCGGATGTATTCTGTTCTTATGGCTTTCAAGCAAAGATCTGGCAAGTTTCAGTCCCGCAAGACCGGCGAATGCTGTTTTTGCAGTATTTGTGATCCCGGAAAGACCTGCAGTATCAAACACCTTTGACTTTATAAGGGAATCAGCCTGATCCCCTAACGCAAGATCCGACAAGGATTCCCCGGCAGTAAATCTGTTTTCTATACCTCCGGTACCCTTAGAGTAAATTTTTGCGATCTTGTCTGCCATTTCACCAAACTTCTTCTTGTCCATTCCCTTGATCGCTTCAAGCTGACCCAAAAATGTACTGTTTTTAATCCCGTCTGAGATCTCGTTTTCCTTTTGTCCGGGCAGTTTTGTATCAATGCCGCTGTCGCTCCTGACAACAGTATTATTAACCGATGTATTTGCGTCCCTTGCATTGCTTCCGGGTCCAAATAAATTCTTTGCCTTACCTATACCAAGCGTATTCATCAGCTGATCAACTACCCTGTTCTTCTGGTCCCTGGCACCTTTATTAAATGGATTTTCGAATCCGGATTTTGAATCGGCTTTTGTATTGGAACCTGTTTTTTTATTGGGATCTCCGGATCCGCCTGTTGGATCAGATCCACCGCCTCCGCCTGCTCCCTTTCCGCCTCCGCCTGCTCCCTTTCCGCCTCCGCCCCATGAGCCTGAGAATACAGAATAAGGAGCTCCCATTTTCGACCCCAGTCCGTAAAGCATGCTGTTGAGCGCAAAGATCCCTCCGACTCCGCCTTTTACCG
>SAAM01000352.1 GCA_009929415.1 Clostridia bacterium
TGTGGGGAAGCATGATCCTTATGGCCGTGCAGGTACTGCAGGTCATAGTATCGGTAGTTCCGGGAGGGCCTGTTCAGATACTGTTCGGGATGATATACGGAACCTGGAAAGGGCTGATTTTCAGCCTCGGCGGGATGTTCGCAGGATCGATGATCGTGTTTTTTCTCATAAGGACCTTCAAGTACAGGTTCATAACCCTGTTCATAAGCAGGGAAAAGCTTGATGAATACCGTTTCCTGAAGGATTCTCCAAAGCTTGAAAAAATTCTTGCCGTACTTTTTCTGATACCTGGAGTCCCAAAGGACACTCTCGTATACTATGCTGCGCTGACAGAGCTCAGCATGAAAAAATTCATATTGATAGCAGTCATTATGAGAATCCCGTCCATGCTTTTCTCAACGCTCATTGGCGACAATCTGGGAATGGGAAACCTCGAAGGAGGGCTCTGGATCCTTGCGGCGCTTTGTATCGCTGGCATAGCAGGAATGATTTATCACAGATATTTCATCAGGATATCTACAGCAAAAAAATCATTTCAGGACGCAATATAAGAAAAAATATATTATCGGAGAGTGGAGTGCAAAAATATTTGCACAATGCCTCCGGTTTTTTTACGCCTGAAATCGTGAAAACGTTTTACCAGAAGCGACATTGAATCACAAATGGTCAATAAATCGAATATACTGAAAATTCAAGCTTGCATACATATTATTAATTGTTTGCTTTAAGAAAACACAGCGAATGAAAAATCCTGATACTGCATACATATACTAAAAATACAGCACAAATGCAAAATAATTTGCTCTTTGATGCAAAAATATTTGCTACAAAATGCAAATTTAATGAAAATTTTAAGGAAAACAGAGAAAACGTTTTACCAAAAATTTAACAAAAGAAATTCAAATTTCTGAAAATAGGCAAAATCAATACTTTTAAAAAATATTTTCGCATAATTGCCAAGTTTGGCACGGGTATTGCATATATTATTGGTGTTGATAATTAATCAGAATGAAATTCAAGGAGGAAAATAAAAATGGAAAATGTAAAAGTAATAATCTGGGGACTCGGAGCAATGGGTGGCGGAATGGCTGACATGCTTCTTAAGAAAAAGGGAGTAGACATAGTAGGAGTAATCGGAAGAGGATCTAAGATCGGAACAAGCATGTTCGATTACATCAAGACAGAGAGAGGCGACAGACCTGATGTACTTATCCAGTCAGAAGAAGACCTTTTAAAAGAAAAGGCAGCTGACGTTGTGCTTCTTTGTACAGATTCATTTACAAAGGATGCATTCCCAAAAATCAAGAAAGTTGTTGAGTGCAAGATGAACGTTGTTTCTTCAGCAGAAGAAATGGCATACCCAAAAGCACAAAGCCCAGAGCTTGCAGCTGAGATTGACAAGCTTGCAAAAGAAAACGGAGTATCTGTTCTTGGAACAGGAATCAACCCGGGACTTATCATGGACCTTCTTGTTGTAGTTATGACAGGATGCTGTGAAGAAGTTGAGAGCATACTTGCAAGAAGAGTAAACAGCCTTTCTCCATTCGGACCAGCTGTTATGCATGAGCAGGGAATTGGTATAACTGTAGATGAGTTCAACAAAGGCGTAGAGGACGGAACTCTTGCTGGACACGTTGGATTCCACGAGTCAATCGGAATGGTTGCAGATGCAATAGGCTGGAAGCTTAGCGCTCCAGTTACTCAGTCAATGGAGCCAATCGTGACTGACGTAGACAGAAAATCACCATACGGATTTGCAAAAGCTGGAGACGTTGCAGGTTGTGCAATGAAAGGATTCGGATACGTTGATGGAGAGCTTAAGATCGAAATGGATCACCCACAGCAGATCGAGCCAGAGCAAGTTGGAGTACAGACTGGAGACTATGTAATAATCAAAGGAACTCCAAACGTGAACATGGTTAACAGCCCAGAGGTTCCAGGTGGAATCGGAACAATCGCTATGTGCGTAAACATGATTCCTCAGACAATAAACGCAAACCCAGGACTACACACAATGATAGACCTTCCAGTGCCAAGAGCTATAATGGGAGACATGAGAGAGCTTATCTGCCCAGACAAAAAAGTAGTAAAATAATAGACATTACACTGGTAACGCGTTGCTTATGGTAACGCGTTACTGTTATGAAGCGGTTTTGAGAAAAAAATAACATTTAAATGTTGAATATTATTAAGATGTTGTTAAAGAAAGAGGGAAAAGAAATGGTTAAAAAAGGTGAGTGGGTAATAATTCACAGAAACATTCTGACACCTGAGCAGAGAGCTCCACAGGTACCAGATGATACAAAAAAA
>SAAM01000353.1 GCA_009929415.1 Clostridia bacterium
AAGTTCAACTCCAATTTCAGGAAGGACCCGAAATTTCCAAGGTTGTTCTTCTAGATCGTATGCATCATACGGTCGAGCATCAAAATCACCATTCACGTATAGAAACGGTTTATTAAAGAGAAAGGCATAGTCAAAGATAACTCCTGAAAAGTCAGATATCATGATATCCGATCGAGAAAGGACATTCAGGTTCTCATTAGAATAATCCCACTCGAGATTCTGAGCGGCCTTGTATCGCATTTCCAGAGCTTCAAGTATCTCTTTTTCTGATTGTTTCGATTGTGGGTGAGGTCTCACAATAATTGAGAATCCTGTTTGTACCAAGGAATCAAGAAGAGATGCTCCATATCTACTCAGAATCCCACTTTTTCCCCATGAAGGAGCCACGAGTACCGTAAAGGATTCATTCTTTCGTCTAGGCAGATCTGCTACTTTCTTTTGCAGCTCATCAAGGTAGGGACATCCAACAACTACCAACTCTTTTTCTTTGATACCTCTTTGTGTTTCCAAAAGCCGAATATGCGCTTTTTGATATTCGCCAGAAAGGAGTACAGAATCAAAATAGTCTAACCCAAAAAGTCGATATCCTGTTGCGTCATCAACTGAGTGCAGGATATGGGCATAATGCTTAACGCCTCTTGAGCGCTTGAGCTGATAGACATCCAGACCAGGAGTAGTCATCAAGCACACATCTGCCTCAAGGAAATTCAATCGAGTGAAAGCTTTGTTGCCTTCCCCAATAAACTCACTTGTAATATGTTTATATGCTACTGAGAAGACTGGGTCGTCTTCTGATGATGCGTAATACACAGTTGGAATAGCTTTTCTTTCCAATGCATCTAGAACTGGCTTAAAAACATTCCAATACCGCTTACTTTCAGAATAAATGACCAAAGGATAATGATTTTTCGAAGTGGTTGCTTTTCCTCCAGAGAGAATAAACTTTACCTTAATGAATGCTGCTTTTCCAAGAAAATAGAGCATAGTCACCAAACCAATGACTATGGAAAAAAGCATGCTCCCTGTACCGGGGTCTATATAGAAAAGTATCATCTACTTAAGTCTCCTTTGCTCATTTTGGACTAATGTGCTTCCAATTAGCCTCATCAAACACTGAATCATGTACAGAAAAGCTCTCTGAATAATTAAAACTAAATGTGTTACCCCTATTGTTGTTTGGCTCTGAAGAGGATGAGTACACATTAACTACATCTTTCTCAATAACAGAAAACAAGTCATTTTTAGTGAAAGGATTTATGGTTGAAACGGGTAGATCCTTGATAGCCATGGCAGGAACGTCCGCAGTTGTCATAAACTGAGTGTCAATAGAAAATTCTTCGGATGCATAGAAATCCTTAGCCATGAACAATGGGTGGTAAGCCGCAAGAACCTCTTTTAGTTGGACAAAATCTTTGAAAACTGGTGCTTTCAAATTATTGCCATGATCGGCAACAATGATAATTCTCGTGTTGTCGTATACTCCCTCTTGCTTGAGAAATTCCAACCATTCACCTACCTTTCTTAATGCCGCTACATTGGCATGGTAATGTATCTGAGCTTTCTCATCGTAATACATATCAGCTTGGAGAGGATTCGATATATCCGTCACTTTTACAACAGGCTCATATTCTGGGGCTTGTAAGAAAATTGGTTCGTGTGGAGTATCATTGACAAGAAAAACATATGATCCTTTTGCGCTATCAACCGCAGTAAGCTGGGGAAGGTAATACAGCACAGAATATGCATTAATAAAACTGTTGGTGTTTTGCGTATTCTCATCCATCAGGAAGTATGTGCCCTCGTAATACAAAAGACTTCGAACAGCAGGATAAATAGTTCTTAGAAATGAAAACATAGGAAGACGACGCTTGATGATTCTGCTCTCGTAGTCAGGTCCCCATAATTCGTTCTCAGGATGCTCCATTTTAAACTTATAGGAATATACGCCATTCAAGCCACGCACCTGTACTTCTGGATACGGACGAAAGGCTGTAAAGTCATTTGACCATTTATGGTTAGGCATTGGAGGATCAAATACAGAAGCACGGTATCCCGCTTCGGAAAAAATTCTTGGTAGCACCAATGAAGCTTCGTTGTGCTTGTCTACCAAACGCTCGGTATTACGCAGGTTCATTGCATCCGGAGTATACTCATATCCTCCCATAATTGGAGGAGAACCGGAAAGCGTTACCCGTCCAGAAGAAACAGTATTGGGATAATAGATAAACCCTCTATACTGCTCAGTGAGCTCGGGAAACTGTTCGAATACAATTGGCAAGAAGGAGTTGATAGCTCTATCAAGAAAGAG
>SAAM01000036.1 GCA_009929415.1 Clostridia bacterium
CTTATCGCTATGCTACGTACATGTCATACATTGGAATTTGGCTTGGTGCAATAATTGGTGTTATTCAAACAGTCCTGATAATGCAATATTCCATTATTTGGATTCTTTCAATTCCCTCAATCATTTTAATGATTGTAGCAGGAATCGGATTAGCAGAATTCAAACATTATGCTTATATTTGTTTGATGATTACATACTGGATTTCATTTTTTGTAGGACTTCTTCTATTGGTAATAACTGCGCCTTTTTCAAATGGTACTGAATCAGCAACCTATCTGTTCATGATTGCATTACAAATTCCCTTCATCGTTTACTTCTATAAACGGAGAGAAGCTTATGATAGATAGTCATTTCTTTTCGATTTGATTATCAATCTTTTGTATTCTTTTTCGGTTTTGTATTTGTGTCCTTTGACTAAGTTTCGGTCTTCTTTATTCTCCTCGAAAAAAGTTATTCTTTCATGTAGCATCATATTGTACAAAGCACGACACGAGCCGAGTGTCTTATCAATGAGGGTTTTCTGCTGTATGGTAGGATAGATTCTTACCTTCAGTGCTTTGTGCATTTTTTTCATGGTTCAAGTATACAATACTTAACAAACGAATAGTAGTAATATTTTTCATTATTTTTACTCTATAGCAAAGAAAGTACTTTTGCAGAAATGAGTCATTACACTGCTACGTCACACGGCAGACATTTGTTACTTGTACATCTCGTTTTCACAGGCAAGAGGGAAGCCTCTTCTTCGAGGCGAGATACTGTCATGGATACAGGAAGGAATCCACTGCATTACATCTGTCTCTGAGTCTGGAATCGGTACCATGGGATCAGATAAGAATCATAGCCATATCCTACTGAATTATGAACTTACAATACCCCCTCCATGATGGTTCGTAGGGTAAAGACCACGATCATGAACATGGCTCGGTTATTGTCTGGAAGAACTTCGGCTCACATCAGAAACAGACCTTTTGAGGAGAACTTCCTTTCTGGTCAGACAGGGGCTTTGCATGCTCTGTTAGAGATGCCTCTACGAATACAATTAGCAAGTATAATGAAAGTCAAGGCTGATTCATCCCATAGCCTCAAGCGGACTGGGTTCTCTCAACAAAAGCTTATATAAAGGTTAGCTGAGGGGCGCCTAAGAAGCGGTCTTTGGTTTTTTTGGTAGGCATAGAAGAGAAAGGGAAGCTGCTCCAAACAGCTTCCCTTTCATTTTTTTCTGAGGCTACTTCTTAGGTTGTGTTGGCATTAGTGAATCCATATCCACTATCCAGCGGTTTCTATGATAATGCAGACCCTCATAGAGGCGAAATGCTAGACTGAACCTGAGGGCTTCTGTGCGTCTAAGCAGTTTGATTCGTATGGTGTTCTTTCCTTGCTTCAGATGGACAACGTTGCTGTTATTATAAGGGGTCCACAACCTTATTTCGTCTTCCCCCATAACCTTCTCATCGTTAATCCAGATAGTGAAACCATCATTATTTCCGACGACCAACCAAACATCACGTTCAGTAGGGGACAAGAACTCCTGCTCGACATACCAGCACCCCTGTCCTTTAAAATAGGGGAACAACGCATCGATAGGCAAAAAGTCCTCTTTGGCACTCATAAGGAGAGGTGTATCAGCGGTGTAAGGGTACTCCTTGTTGAGATATACAGCGTTATTGACCATGCACTCTAGATTTGGCAACACACAACCCTCAGGGTGCGGTTGTGGAAGATCTCTTAGATCTTCTTTTTCCAGAGCCTCAAAAAAAGGACCATACACATTCCACAGGGAAGAACCTGCAATGCCAAAGGAGTAGGTTTCGTCGAGAAAAGAGAGCTGTACCATATTTTTAGCGTGCAAGCAGGTGATTCTTGCATCGCATGTATTCACTGTATTGGGTATTACCAGTTGTGAGCTTCCTGCTAGGGTCACCTGCTTCTCTGTCCATGCTGCACTCCAGTACAAGGGAAGTCCCTCTATGTGCACTACTCCCTTTAGAGGGTGAGGTGAGTTGTTTTCTATGCAGATCTTAAACGAGCAGGTATCGGCAATACCAATAGCAGGCTTGTCGCTATACTTGACGGAAAGCACAAGAGCCTCCTTGCTCTTCTCACCTAAGGATGTAGAAACCCTACAGGTTTGTTCGGACAAGACTCTGATAGATCTGTTCTCATCATCCAAGCTTATGCCTGTAACAAAGGAGTCCTGTACCATTGAACGCAGTTTTGGTTCTATCGATTGTGCTCCAAACATTATTCCTAGTAAGGCGGCCGAAGTTGCACAGGTGCAGTCGGTATCGAATCCGCACCTATAGGCAATATCGATAGTAGATTCCATATTATTCTTACCGAACAGCAGGGCTATAAGGACGATACCCAGGTTAGTCACTGAATTGGTAAAGTCATTGTGGCCGAAATGTTTCAAAAGAGTGCGCCTGGCTTCTTTCCAATCTTCTGTTCTTTGTTCCAATACCAGCTCTACACATGCACGAGCTTTGCTTGTTGGAGGTAAAAACCGAATATTTCTCTGTATTAATTCTTGCAAGTCCTGACAAAAGAACCCCTCTGCCCCCATAGCGGCATAAAACTGCTCGATATATACAGACTCTCCACTATGGTCGAGGGAGGAGTCGAGTTCTGCATATGTTGCCGCCGAATCAGGATCTCCTGGAAAGAGCATAGCCCAGATTTCTGACCGAATGGGAGAACCCTCACCTTCACAAAAAAGAGGGTTATTAAAGCTCCCGCTCGCTGGAGGCCAGATTCCACGGTCATAGTTTTTTAGGAACAGTCCATACTCATTGAAAGGGTACCAACACTTATTGTCCCAGGCATCAGCCAGATCTTTCGCTGTTACAGAGAGCCCTTTTTCCTTTACAGTCTCAAGCCAAAGCAACTGGAGGTCCAAATCATCGTTAGGGAGATCGGGTTGCATGGTGTCCCAGAAGGAACTTTCGATAAGGTCCTTAATACCTTCCACGGGAGCTCCTGCAGCTCCACCAAGGCACTTGCCCAGCCAACCTCCATACACCTTATCAAAATATTCATTCGCATTGATTTTTTTCATTTTAGTAAAGCTCCTGCAGACATTGATTTTTCAACTTCATTACTGAAAGATAAGAACAACAAAACGGGAAGAGCGCTTGTTATTATCATGGCGGCAAACATCCCTCCATAGTCTGTGCCAAATTTCCCTGAGGCGTAGTTCATCAATGCCACTGGAAGGGTCCTCCATGTAGTTCCTGTTATGACAACTAGGGCATAGATGAATTCATTCCAACTATTTATAAAGATATTGATGCTCATTGCTGCAATTGCAGGTTGGAGCATTGGTACGATTATTTTTGTAAGGATGGTGAAAAGATTTGCCCCATCAATAACTGATGCTTCTTCCATCTCATAAGGAATTGATTTCATAAAACTGCTTACTATGATGGTTGCCAAACAGATGTTAAAGGCAGATATCGTCAGTATCAACGCAATTGGGTTATTGATTAGGCGCATGTTCTTTAACATGATAAAAATTGGTACGATGACTATTTGGTTGGGAAGCATTAACCCCAAAGCCAGGCTTCGCGATACCTTTTCAGACTGTCTCCACTTCATCCTTGTCAATCCATAGCCGAGCATGATCGAGACTACTAGGGTAAGTATTATCGTTCCTGCAGTGGTAAGAACACTGTTGGTAAAGTACTTTAAAATATCCCTTTGGAATAAAGCATCAATGTAATTGGCTACTTTCCAGTATGAGGGTAAGCCAAAAGAATTACCGGTCATAATCTCGCTTGTATCCTTAAACGAGTTGATAAACAGCCAAAACAGAGGGTACACCGAGGTGAACGCGAAGATGGAGAGAAAGCCAGTGATACCGATACGAATACTTGAGTTCTGAATTTTCATTGTACGGCTCCTATTCAGCGGAAGGAATTTTCTTGAATATCCAGAAGATTCCGAGAAGAAGTAGCGACATCTCAATGATGGCTACAACAGCTACTGCGGCACCCAAACCATACCGTTGGTTGCTGAATGCCTGACGGTACATATACATCATGATTGTCTGGGTTAGGTCACCAGGACCTCCCCCTGTCATTATGTAGACCTGGGGAAAGGTGAAAAGCCCTCCCGTAGCAGAGATGATCACACAGGTAAGGGTGACATTCTTCAGTAGTGGCAAGGTGATGTGAACTGCCATTTGCCAAAACGAGCAGCCATCAAGCTCGGCAGCCTCATACACTGTCTCAGGTATGGCTTTAATTCCAGAAAAAGCTAGAAGAAGATCCATTCCAAACATCCACCACATACCGACGATAGCAACACATAGCATAGCTGTATTGGGGTTGATCAACCATTGATTGGTCCACGATGACAACCCAATGGCTGTAAGGAATGTATTGAGCAGTCCCCAGTCGGCATGATAGATGGAGAGCCAGAGCTGCGAGATAACACTTACCGATAGTACCATGGGAAGGATATAGGTGGTCCTGATTATCTTTTGCGCCTTCTTGGACAATCCACTGAGAACAATGGCTATAAATACACCTAAGAATGCATTGAAGACAATTGCCAGGAAACATAATCCTATACTTTGTAGGTTTGCTCTGATAAAGGGTTCATCACCAAATAACTTTTTGTAGTTGGCTATTCCATTGAAGATGGCTGGTGAAAGGCCATCAGTTTTCTGGAAGGACATCACCCCAATTTGAAAAAGAGGGTATATAACAAATAAAATAAGAAGCAACATCGCCGGCAAGCAAAGAATGACGATATTACGTTTATTTCCCAAGACTGTATTCATACTAAAAACCCTTATAGATTACCTGGTATCGAGCAAGCAGAGATGCTTTCAGTACCCAATTGATGCTGGGTGCCCTTCAATACAAAAGCAAAGTCTGGGAGAGCTTACTGTTGCACATAAGCTTCCCAGACTTTGCTTGCGAAAAGACTTAGTCTTCCAATGCAGTTTTATCCAAATCTGCAAGATAGTCAGCTACCGTATACTTACTCGAGTTGGTCATGAACTTGCTCGAGCTCTGCATCACACCACTGGAGGCAGCTGCAGTTGGCATAACATCCTGTACCAAGCCAAAGACAAATTCAAACTTCTGCATATCCGTGGCAAGCTGTTGTACTGGTTTGGCGAATTCACCATCAAATTTCCAGCCAAGGTTTTCAGGGATATAGACAGTGAAGGGGTTTCCTTGCTGGGTATATACGTATTTACAGCGCAACTCCGCAAGGCTCTGGGCAACCTTCATTGCTTCTTCAGGATACTTAGTTCCGGCATAGACCATATAGCCGGAGTTCTGTTTGACTCCACCGGCACAGTTTGCACCATAGAGGGCAACGTCCTCATCGTGGATCACTGGATAATAGAAATATCCAAAGTCATCACCCATTTTTGCGGCACCTGAAGCTACAGCCCACGAACCGTTGGCCATCATCGCAGCTTTTCCCGATTCGAACAAAGGCAGTGCTTCGTCAATGCCGGTGAGGGCCACGTTTTTGGAGAATGCACCAAGGTCGAGCAGGTCTTTCATAACCTGTGCTGCCTCAGCATAGGGTCTGTCTGAGAACTTTGCCTTACCATCGACAATCTTCTTGGTTATCTGTGGATCAATGGAGTAGGCAAAACCTTCAACCATCATTGCAGCACACCAGCCATCTTTTGCCCCTACAGAAATTGGAACATAGTCGCTTTGAGCAAGTACTCGGACAATATTCTTGAGCTCAGAAACAGTCTTGGGTACTGTAAGGTTGAATTCATTGAAAATAGCCTTGTTGTACAGCATTACCTCATAGGCAATATCCTCAAAGGGAAGCGAGTAGATTTTTCCGTCAGAAGCGGGAAGTTTTGAGGAGGGAATGACTTTATCCCAATATCCGCTCTCATCAAGGAAATCGTCTAATGCCAAAGCACTATTTGCATTGAGGATAGGAGTTGCCCAACTGCCACCTCTCTCCCACCAGATATCCAAATTCTCGCCACCACCTGCTATGAGGGTGCGGACTTTGGTCTCATAGGTCTGAGCATCACCAGGACTCATATCGAGTATAATTTCGATATCAGGATACAAGGATGGGATTTGCTCCATGACCCAAGCCATTTCCTTTTGCACATTGGCATCTGTATCATTGTACAGAACATGTAATTGGATCTTTTCAGATTTTTTTGCTCCAGCGTCTTTCTGGCCAGCGGCAAATGCTACACTACACACCAGTGCAACGACCATAAGAGATACACAAAACCGTTTCATTTTCATAGGTTCCTCCATTAGGTGAATCTATTCCACCTGTATATCCTCATGCTAGGACAGGTGGAGAGACAAGAGAATGGACTTTTCTGACGCGAGATGGAAAATTCAAACGAATGTGCTCTGCAATGCCTAGGATTCTCCCTATAGTGATATTTTTTAGAGCCCAAGCTGTATGCATCCTAGCGCGGGTGTTTGCAAAGACTGTGGCAAGTAGAATAGATTAACCCAATCATAGTGTTCAAGCTAGTTGTGTATTTTTAGCCAATTGTGGATTCGATGATGCAGAATGAACTATACTGGTAGGTATGAAGAGATGGTATCAGTTGAATCTTGGGCAAAAGATATTTTTAGTATCCCTTTCCACTACCCTTGGAGCATTGCTGGTTGTGCTCATTATTTCTGTATCTAATATTATCAGTAATGGAAAAAAAGAGATTTTGCAAAGCAGCATGGGAAAGAGCCGCTTGATCCAGCTTAATGCTGATCAGATAATTTCCAATGCGAAATATAATATCAAGGCTTTTTCAACCAGTAGTGCTCTACAGACTGCAATGGCGAACTCCTATAGCGAAGATAATTATGGGGTGTATCTGTTCTCTTCCTCTGTTCGTTCAGCAATAACCAACATAATGGATATTGATAGCCTTGTCAGTGAGGGGTTTCTTTTGTCAAAGGATTTTTGGCTCTATGATCTGGCTTCAAACTCTGTCAGCTTGGACAAAGCGGATGGTATTCGCCAGAGATATGAAGATGCAAAGAGTCGTTTTGGACAAATTTCCATCACTGTCGACAAGGAGAAAAAGGAACTCAACTTCACTAAAGCCTTGATCGATATCAAAACAGGGAATGATCTTGGGATGCTCTCCTTTAACCTTGCAAATAAACAGTTTTCCAATATCTTTGGGAATGCAATAAAACAGACAGAATCAGTCTTTATGGTCTCTGAAGAGGGCGATATTATCGAGTCGGTGGACAACTTGGGAATAGGGAATACCTTACGAGAGGAGTTTCCCACTTTCGCTAAAGTCCCCGATCAGTTTGAGAGCCGGATGATCACCCATGATCGGTATTTGGTGTTTACGCAAAAACTATCAGAGACCCCTCTGTACATTTTGTATTTTTCTTCTCAAAGAGCTGTTTCCAAGCAGGCTGCCGAAGGGGCTGGTATGATTATCCTCAGTGGGGTGATAATTATTCTCCTTTCTATTTTCCTCACCCGAAAACTAACAAGAAGTATTACTACCCCTCTGGTGGAACTTGCTAAAAATGCTGAATCAATTTCCCGAGGAAAGTTTGAGCCGATAGCCATACCAACCCGCAACCAAGATGAGATTGGAACTCTGACTACTTGTTTGAATAATATGGTGGTCAGCATCAAGGATATGACAAGTGAAATTTACTCTGAGCAAAATCAGAAACGAGAGTATGAACTGCAACTGCTCCAAGCGCAGATAAATCCACATTTCCTCTATAACTGTCTTGATAATGTAAATACACTCATCTCCGAAGGAAACAATATTCAGGCGATGGGTATGCTTGGGTACATTGGAAGGTATTATCAGGGCATTCTCAGTAAGGGAAGAAACGCGATTACCGTGAAAGAGGAGTTGGAGTTGGTGAAGAACTACCTACAGATTCAGAGCATCAGGAATCCTCAGCTCTTCTCGTATCGAATTGTAATGGAGGAGAGGCTTGCACACTATACCTGTTTGAAAATGCTTATTCAGCCCATTGTTGAGAACACCGTGCTTCATGGCTTTAGCAGGATGAAAGAGAAGGGCATGATTACTCTTACTGTATCAGATACGCAAGACACCATAGGTATTACCATAGTCGATAATGGTTGTGGTATGGAGGAAGAGCAGCTGCAAGGTATTTTCAACGCTTCGGGGTCTTCACTCTTTCACCATTTTGGTCTTAAGAATATCAGAGATAGAATCCAACTTAGATATGGAAGTGAATACGGTGTTACCGTCTCTTCCCGCAGGGAAGAGGGCACCACCGTTTCTGTTACGTTTCCTAAGGTTATGTGAGGGGTATACTGATGTACAAGGTACTGTTCGTTGATGATGATCCATTAATCATAAGAAAACTGCATAGTGCTATAGATTGGAACAAAGCTGGTTTTTCCATACTGCCCTCTGCTGAGGATGGGGTGCAAGCTTTGGAGTATCTCAAGAAGCATCAAGTGGATTTGCTTATCTGTGATATCAATATGCCGCGTATGGATGGTCTTGCTCTTTCCAAGGAGGTATATGAGAGGTTTCCCTCGCTGCCTATTATTCTTCTGACGGTCAATGATAGCTTTGCCTGCGCTCAGCAAGCCCTTAATCTGGGGATTATCCAGTACTTGCTCAAACCTATTCACCCTGGAGAGCTGCTTGAGGCTGTTACGAAAGCTACACAGGAGTTGCAGGATGAAGCAACGCTACTCAATATCAAGGATATAGCCCAGTCGGCTGAACGATCTGAAAGAGATACCTTTCTCTCCTTTTTGGTCTCTGGGTATCGTAACATGACAGATGAGCAAGTACAGGAGAAGTTTAAACAGTTCCATATTCCGTTTAATTTTGGCGCGTATCAAATCATCAGCATCCACATCAATGCTTTTGAGCAGAAGCATGCAGGAAAGAATCTCAATGACCAAGTGATCAAGAGAATAGCCACCTGTATTGAAAATGCAATATTCAGCTATGGAAATGCCATAGTCTTCTGTGATGGGCTCTATCAGATGAATGCTATTCTCGAGGTCTCTCCCTTCAGGACATACTATTTGAATGAAACTATCCAGATAGCCGAAAGCATCTATAAGGCGTTGCAGTTCGAGCTCAGGCTCTCCAGTACACTGATTATCAGTAGGGTGTATCAGGATTTTTCTGAAGTCTATAGGTGCTATTATGAGACTCAGTACTTTTCCCCCTTGACCGATGCATCACGAAAACAGAGGATTATCGTGTATGAGCAACAGATAGGGAAAAAAGAGCTTCCAACCCTGGATTACAACGAACTAAGAAAACAGGTGCTCCTACATCTGCGTACTAAAAACAGGGAACGCCTCTTTCATCTGGTGCGATCAACCATGCAACGACTGTATGATCATCACTCTTTGGAGATTTTCAACATCACCAAGATGGATTTTATTCTCTCTGGTATTATTTTCATGCAAGAGGTGCAGGTTACAGGCACCAGTCTCCAAGCTGCCTGGTCTGATCCTTTGACTCTGGTTAGCAAATTAGACAAGCCTGAGAAGTGCATTGAATTTATCCTATATTTTTATGACTCGCTTCTTGATTTTGTCAGTACCACAAAAATTACCGCCAGTAAACGCCTTGCAGACCGTTGTGTGCAGCTGGTGCAGGATAATTTAGAAAACTCTAAGTTGTCAGTAAGTTGGCTTGCTTCACAAATATTCATCAACGAGAACTACCTTAGTCGCCAATTTCATAAGGAAAAAGGGCAGCATCTCGTTCGCTATATCTCAGGCCAACGCCTAGAAAAATCAAAGCAATTCCTAAAGGAAGGTTCCCTGAGCATCCAGGAGATCTCTTTTCTTTGTGGATTTACAGATCCTCTGTATTTTAGCAAATGCTTCAAGAAGAGGTTTGGCATCACTCCAACTCAGTTCATTCAAAATGCTAAGGGGACCGGCCCTTCATGAACAAGGATCAGTGAAGCTGCCAGAGAGTGCAGGCTTTTTGCGCCCGTACCACAACACTTCTCTCTAGTCCTAGGCAAGCTCCCTAGCGTATACTTGCCAATAGGCAAGCAGAACAAAAATAGAGAGGAAAACATATGCAGTACAGCAAAGGGGTCAAACCCACAACCACAATCGATAGAGACTTGATCATGGTAGGAAATGAGGCCGATAAGATATTGTTCAATGGGGAGAGTGGGATCTATACCTACGAGGGAAAGCACTACCTTATTGGCGATGGTGTCTTTCTTGCGTACACAGACCTGTCAGTTGCCAAGGCGGATTGGTTTGGCAAGAGTAAAGAGGAGATGTGGGCCCAGATCAGGGAAGAGGGTGAGTTCATAGACTCATTTGTTGATGACGAGACAACTCTCTATGAGGATTACTATTGTGAGGGGCTGTACTATAGGCTCCACCTCCAGGGCGAAAAGAGTGTTGAGTGCTCTCTCCAAGGGTGGGATGAGATGGATATGATGAGCCTGCCTTCCCTTCCTGGTGATCTCTCTTCCTTTGAGTTCCCTGTGATCCGGGACACTCATACTGTGATCTATTTTGATGAAGACCTCTTCAACTGGTTTCTTGATCGTGGAGATATTCGCAAGACGCTGTTCAGCTCAGTAGAGGAGGGGGAGATCCCCTGGGTCCGCTACATTGTAAAACTGGAGGAAGATTTTTTCATCGCTACCCCTTCCGAATACTCCATCGAGGGACGATTCTCCTCCGTTGAGGAAGTCTTGCTGGTGGTAGACTACGCCACCATAGGGAAACACTCCTATGAGGAGATCGACTATGTAAAAGCCTGCCTGCTCGATCGCAAAGCCAACGATGAGGAGGTCGACTATATAGCTGATAAGGGCTTGTACTGGTGGTTCAAGATGAACGTCCCCTTTGAAGGAAACTATGTACAAAAGGAAGGAGAAAACCAGGGCAACTCTTATGATATTTACCGCCTTTTGGATGGGTTCTTTGTCCTTGATGCATATGAGTGCGTATGGTGTTAAAAACCGGCCAGGGGGGCGCAATTAAACGGCCAGCATGCGGTAATAAAAGGCCACAAGAAATACTTCATATTCTATAATAATCAGGCACTCCGAAAAAGGGGTGACTTTTTATTATGGAGGTCGAGTCATGCTCGATTATAAGAGAATTCTGGGGCTGCGGTATGCAAGCAACCTCAGTGGAAGGGAGATTGCCAAGAGCTGCGGCTACAGCAAGTCAGCGGTAAATGAGTTTCTCAAGCGGTTCAGGGAATGTGGAAGCCTGAGCCTACCGATTGACCCTGAGGTCACAAACGAAGCCATCGAGGAACTGCTGTATCGCAAGAGGGGGGTTCAGTCGAACGACACAGAATCACTGTATCGTCAGCCGGACTATCAAAAAATGCACAAGTCCCTGGCAAAGAAGGGGGAGACGCTCAAGCGCCTGTGGAGGAAATACAATGCTATAGGGGTTGTAGAGGGGATGAAGCCTTATAGCTACCGCCAGTATTGTCAGAAGTTCTCTCAGTGGTTGGATGAGAAGAAGATAAGCTACCACATCGTACGCCATCCTGGGGTGAACCTTGAGCTGGATTTTGCCGGTAAAGTATTGTATTTGCGCAACAAGTACAACCCTGATGCAAGAAGCAAGGTCACCATCTTTGTGGCGACACTTTCCTATAGCAAGTATTTCTATGCCGAGGGGATGACCTGCTGCGACAGCAGGAACTGGACTAGGGTGAACAACAATGCCCTGCGCTTTTTTGGTGGGGTGACACAAATTTGCACCCCAGACAATCTTTAATGTCAATCTTTCCTTTAAAGATTTAATGACAAGCATTCATAATGGAAAGATATCCGATAAATCATGAGAATTAAATAAGTTAGAAGAGAGCATCTTAACATTATAATAACCTCCAGATATAACCAGGAGGTAATCTATGAACCCAGTACCAATCACTAGTTTAGAAGAAGCCATTACTACTTTTCGTGAATG
>SAAM01000354.1 GCA_009929415.1 Clostridia bacterium
GCGGATACCATGATAGAGGAGACAGAGCATCTCTCAAACAAGTACGGTCAGCTACACAACGATTGAGCCTAGGCCACCGCGTAGCGGTTTAGTACAATTTTAATATCAAGCCGGTTACACAACAGTATGTGAAAACAGATGAAGGCCGATATGCACTTCTCGACCTCTTTTTCCCAGCTATCAATTTTGCTATCGAAGTTGATGAGCCCCATCACACTAATCAGAAGGAGCAAGATGAAGTAAGAATGGAGGATGTATTGACCGCATTGGTCTCTGATGATTGGAGGGCTTGTAATCACAGCACCACGAGTGATTTGGTTTTCAGGGTTACTACGAATGAAAAATCAATAGAAGAAATCGATGAACAAATTTCTCATGCAGTAGAGATTATCAAAGAAAAAATTGCAGCGATGGGCACTGAATTGGAATGGCTGACTTATGAGGAAGAACTCGCGAGAATAAAATCATAAGAAACCTTCTCGATCGGAAATAACTTCGGTTTTAGATACATAAAAGATATTGCGAATACAATTTTTGGCAGGGACTATAATAATCTGCAGCGATGCTACATTAAAAATATAGATGCAGAACACAGATTGAGCTTATATTGCCCCAAATTGGCAATTCTAAAGGCAGGAGAAAAAATTGCACCAGCAAAGGGTTGGTTGAATGAACTTTCAGATGATTGGTCAACCATTTCTCAATCGAATAAGGATAAGGATAGAAATAAACTATTAGCTGAATTTAAGGAAGAGAAGAAAAGTGGGACACGACGCGCGACATTTGCCCAATATCGTGATCACCTTGGCTTTATCAGATACAGGTTCGTCGGGGTTTTTGAATACGACAGTTTTGAAAACAAAAATGGAATCGATATTTTCTACCATAGAAGAGTTCAAGATGAGGTCAAGATTGTTCATCCTAAGAAAAATTGACCTATCCTTTTCTACCGAGGCATTCGAATCTGGCAGTGTCATCGATATGACGAAATGGTTGGAGGATTTGAAAAGTACAACGCATAATACTTAGATGAGGTCTTATACATCACGTTCATCGAATAGGGTTTTGATTTTACCGATGAAAATTGTTGGGAGAAGGGACGACCGGGCGACGGAGCCATGGTATATACTACTATACTACGCTTTATTTGGTTAGGGCTGATTTGCCCACATGTTGGACTTCCAACGCCTTCCATGGATCATAAGAATAGGGACGGGTAGGTCACGCATCACTGATGCCCCTAGCGACGATTGGCGTGTGTTCGATGCACGTGGGGAAGATTCGCTGAGAACGTATGATACAATCGATTCACTGTTCAGTGACGGTTGTTTAGTGAGTACCTAATAAAAAGAAATGCGGAGGAATCATCATGGGAAATGACACGGGATGGAAAGAGCTCAACGATCGGTTGTTTGCTCTTGGTTCTTGGTTGTACAGTGAAGACAACAGCAGGTTCGACCTCAAAGCCCTCTTTGATTCCTCCTCTGACCAGTACAGGAACATGCCGGTCGGACAACGAAAGCTGATCCTGAAGGAACTGTTATTTTGTGGCGTCGACGCCCTATTTATCGCCAATCTGGACTTGGGTGCACCGCTCGATCAGTTGGATATGCTCAACAATACGTTTCAATCGGCTTCCGACGATGAATCCTCAAATCTTGATATCCATTATCCTCTGAACTGGTTCAGTGGAAGACCGGCTGGCTATTTCTATGAAAGGACGGGTCGCGACAAGCTCGATGGGACCTTTTCCTGCATGAATATCATCTTCGAGTTGGAGGTCATCACTCAAAAATTATATAGACGGCTCCTTGATCAGCCAGATGTTCTTGTAAGAAAACGGTTGCTGTATCTTATACATAGCCTTAATTACCCCACACATTGTTCATTCCCGAATGATGAATATGAACCGCAGTTAAATTCGGTCGAGGACAAATTGCTCGAGCGTATAGATGCGTTTCCTCCTGAGACAAGGGAAGAGTACGGGGTCATCGAGCTCCAGGCGGAAGACATCCGCGATGAACTTTATCCCGATTATAGGGACAAGAAAGCGAAACTGGTCAGGGACCTGCATGATGCCATCGAGCGCATGGATATGAAATCACTCGAAAACCTTGCATTGTCATTCTATGGTGCGAGAGTCATTCCCAGAGAAGATCAGGGACCGCTCACCAAGGAGTGGTTGTATAGCAGGGTGTGGAACATCGCCATCAGGAGGGAAATGTCCAAATTAAGGGGCGTGAAGCTCGATCTGAAGCCGTTGAGCAAGTATCGATTGAGATGACAAGGG
>SAAM01000355.1 GCA_009929415.1 Clostridia bacterium
TCCTGAGTGCCGGAACCAGGGCATTGGCGAATTTCTTGGAACCGTCCTGGGCAAGCCGAAGCAGCGTATCGCTGCAATACGGATTGGAAAAGCGTTCAATCAGCTGGTCCTTGTATGCCTCAAAGTCGTACCCGGGGATGGGAAGCAGGGTTTCCCCGACTTCACATCCTTGTAGCTGCACAGCAGTTTCAGGTACTGCACTATGTCCTTGCGCAGTTTCACGTATATGAGAACCTGAGGCAGATAAACCTCGGCCTTCTCAGCGCCCATTCGTCGAACGTCCCTCTTTGGTACTCGGAGCTGCCCGGGAGCATGTCCGATTCCCTCGTCCTCGACCATGTGCTGGGCAGCCTGGAAAAGCTCGATGTGAAGGACATCAACCTGGTAGAATCTCCGGAGAATTCTGGACAGCAGTCCGTAATTAACGGGACACCTTTCCGTTAGCCTTGGTCAGTCCCTGCCGGACGATGAATCCAGCAGGGGAATTCCAATCATTGTTTACTTTCCATTCGGACCTGCAGCTATGAACAGAAGATACCCATTATCGACGTTTCTTCTGGTGATAGCTTCGGCTAGAGCACTAGTACCTCCCAATTGGTCATGCATGCCTTCTGGAAAGAATTGAGAACACACTATGGTAGTCTTCAATCCTTCCCTTTCCTTAATGAGATTGAACAGGATTGCCAGCTGGGTATCATTCGAGACCTTCATCAAGAGGAAATCATCCAAGATCAGTACCTGAATCCTGCAATAATAGGAAAACCTTCTCTTGAACTTTTTTGGGTCTGAGCTCTTCAGCAGTTCCAAATCCTCGATGAAACCTTGTGTATCCCTGAGGTATTTAGTTCTGTACTGTTTGCTGCATGCCTCGATGCCCAGTGCCTGAGCAAAATAACTCTTTCCGCTGCCTGAATATCCAAGGATATAGATGTTCTTCCGGTCTGCAATATACTCACAGCTTTTCAGCTGCTTCAGGAAACTCTGGTTCAACTCCCGTTTCGGATGGTAGTCGGCTTTGTCCAGGTCCGCCTGGCTTGAGGCCAGTCTTGCCAACCTGAGCAGCGCCCTGGTGCTCTTTGCATTCTTGGCATCAAATTCCGAGGCTACCATCTCTTGAAGAATCTCAATCACATCCATGTCTTGAAACCTTGAAGAGCGTACGATGGAGTCCAATGTGGTCGCCATCATGTGCAGATCGAGGTATTGCAGCATTTGCTCGATATTTTCCGTCGTCTTGCTCATTGGTTGTTCCTCCGCAGGTTTTCAAGGCTGAACGAACCTTCTCGCTTTTTCAGAACGTACCGGTCAGGGTCTTCCTTGGGAGCCGTCTCTTGTCTATCTGCAACTTGAGGCTTGGCGACCTTTTCCCCTGACAGTGCCAGCGAGTCCTTGATGTAACGGTAGGATACCCTTTTGTGAGCGACAGCCTCGGAGCATACCTCTTCCAATAATGCATCAGAGTATTTCTTTGCAAGATTGAGAATGCCGATGCAACTGCGAAAGGCCTGCACCTCATATTCAACCCTCGAGAGCAAGGTGTCTATGGCACAATAGGTGTTCGGCCCGATCATCTTGGCCCAAGACCGGAATTTGGGACCACTCCATGAGGCATATTCCTGATAGTCCTTGGGTAAATGATCGGCTACGGTTATACGCTGCCCCTTATGAACCCCTCTTTTATGAGTGGCAACCACCCATCTATGATGGTAGATGGTTATTGTAGAAGCAGTTGCACGAATCTCAACCTGCTGGTGAAATAACTTGAAAGGTACGCTATAATACACATAGTCATAGACGACATGGTAATCGCCATGGACAGTCGCCTTTGCCTTCTCCGAGAATTCGAACGCTACGGTAGGCAACGGCGACAGCTTTTCCTTCTCTTCCTCATGCCAGCTTGACCTGCTGCCAGGCTTCCTGGTGAAAGGAAGGTCGTTGAAAGCATCCAGGGCTTCCCAGAGCGCGGTATTCATCTCATCGATGGAGAAGAATGTCCTCTCCCTGAGATCGATGAGAATCTTGTTCGAGACGATCTTCACCGCGCCTTCAACGCTGGATTTGTCGAGCGGCCGCCTCACCCATGCCGGCAATATGACGGTTCCGTAATATGATGCCCATTCCAGGTAGGCCTGCTGGATTTGCGGATCCAGCCAATCCTTGTTCTCCGTAACGGCAACTTTTGCGTTGTCAGGCATCAATCGCCTGGTGACACCCCCATAGAACGACCACATGTCAACATGGCACTGAAGCCATGTCTGCTCTTTCATGTCCAGGCAGGGAGCG
>SAAM01000356.1 GCA_009929415.1 Clostridia bacterium
GTTTTTCCTGTACCTGCGGGACCTATGCATAGAGTTATGTCATTGCTCTTTATGTTTTTTATATATTTTCTCTGTCCGAGAGTCTTTGGCTTTATGCTCACGCCTCTCGCTGTCAGTATGATATTTTCATCGGCTACATCAGAAAGCTTTTCCTGACTGTTGGATTCTATAAGCTGTATTATATAATTCACCTTCTGCAGATCTATGCTTTGGCCCTTGTCAACCAGCTCCTTCAGCTGCAAAAGAAGACTGAATGCTATTTCAATCTTATCATCTTCGCCTATTATTAATATATTATTGTCTCTCAGCACTACATTCACGCCGAGATGGTTCTCTATTCTTTTAATGTTCCTGTCGAAATTGCCAAACAGCTCCTCCTGAAACTTCTGGTCTCCCGCTTCGAATACTCTGTAATTTTCCAAATTTTACCTCCAGTATGTTAATTATATCTATTTTACACCAAAGAAGCTTATTTTAAAACCTGAATAATAATTTTTTATTTTTATGTTTAATTTATCAATTTATAGGTTATAATAATTAGTAAGTATTAATAAACTAATAATCAGGAGGATACATCATGCCAATATCAAATTATTTCAAATCAGGTGACTGGAAATCAGAAAAACACGTACCGGTAATTACTGCTCCGGAGAAAGTAAGCGCAGAAGAGAGCTTTGAGGTAACCGTATCTATTGGAGATGCAATTGCCCACCCTAATACTCTTGAGCACCACATCTCATGGATGAAGCTTTTCTATGTTCAGGAAGGAAGCCAGGTTCTAGTTGAGGTTGCAAGCATGCAATTCTCTGCACATGGAGAGCTTGATAACTTTACTGAGCCTCATTTTACAACAAAAATCAAGGTTGCAAAACCTGGAAAGCTTGTAGCAATAAGCTACTGCAATATCCATGGACTATGGGAAAGCGAAGCAGAAGTTAAATTCTAATTACAGAAATCTCAACTACAAAAACCAGATTCTGATTCTTTTGATTCAGAATTCTGGTTTTTTTGATTGCTTCTCTTAATTACTCTCTGCTGATGCTCTCGGAGGTTTAGGGCCCGGAAACTGATAATAGTAGGATTTGAGCATTCCATTGTAAAGCTTTCTCTTTTTTGCCGCCTTTTTTTCAAAAAGCTCTTCGACATTCTCGAGGCTTGAGATAATATAGACTGACCATGTTGGGATCCTTCTGAATACCCTGCCCAGATCCTTGTAGAGCTCATACACGGCTTCTTTTTCTCCCATTCTCTCTCCGTACGGTGGATTCGTTATTATGAACCCATATTCATTTGTGGAATGGAATTTTCTTGCGTCGGATTTCATGAAATCAATGAGGTGATCTACTCCGGCAAGCTCAGCATTTGATTTTGCAAGCTTTACCATTTCAGGATCTATATCATATGCATATATCTTGAATTCCTTCTGGTTCTCTTTTTCAATAGCTTCCTTTCTTGCCTGGATCCAGTCATCCTTGCTTATGAACGAAAGCTCTTCTCCCTGGAAATTTCTGTTTATTCCAGGCATTATGTTCGCGCCGATCATTGCCGCTTCGATGGCTATAGTTCCAGAACCGCACATAGGATCTATCAGAAGCTTGGATTCATTCCACGGAGTGAGCATGACCATGAACGCTGCAATCGTCTCTCTTATAGGCGCTCCTCCCGAAAGCTCTCTGTATCCTCTTTTGTGAAGTGCCGGTCCGGTAGTGTCGATAGTTAGCTGAACCACATCCTTGTTTATGAATACATGCAGTGGATGTGTGCTTCCAGTCTCCGGAAACCACTCCGTATTGTAGACACTCTTAAGTCTCTCAACGGCTGCCTTTTTGGTGATTGCCTGTATGTCAGAAACTGAGAAAAGCTTGCTGTTTATTGATTTTGCCTTTGCTACCGGGAACTTTGCATCAGATGGGATGTACTTCTCAAGAGGCAGTTTTTTCACATTTGAAAACAGCTCCTCAAAACTGCGAGCCTTGAATTCTCCTATCTTTACAAGAACTCTTTCTGCACATCTGAGGGATATGTTCGCCGTAGCCAGTCCTTTGGAATCCGTCTCAAAAGTAACCCTGCCATCAGAAACATTCGTAACTGTAAAGCCAAGATTTTTAAGCTCATATGACACTGTGGATTCTACTCCGAAAAGGCATACTGCTATAGCTTCAAATTTCATTAATAATTTCTCCTTATCAGTAAATGTTATACAATTCGTTTTTCCTGTTCAAATTCGAAAAACAGTTTTTTTATCCTGCATCTTTCAGCAGCCTCTGTGAG
>SAAM01000037.1 GCA_009929415.1 Clostridia bacterium
CCATTTGCATGCGGTAGCCGCATACGGTTTAGTTGATATTCCCAGTATGCAAGGTGAATCCACGATTTGCAAACTGGGAGGTCACTTCATATTGTCTAGGAAACTCAGCGTTTTAACAATCGTTTGTTTTTGCTTGTTAGTATTTAGATAATTGTTATATTGTTCTATTTATATGACTTTATAGGAGTAACATGAGAAGAATAATTGTTACAGGTGCTGATGGCTTCATTGGAAGTCATCTCACAGAAACACTAGTAAGAGAAGGGCATAAGGTACGTGCATTTGCAATGTACAATTCCTTCAATACATGGGGCTGGCTTGATGCTCTACCCAAGGAAATCCTTTCAGAGATTGAAATCTTTCAAGGTGATATCAGGGATCCTAATGGCGTGAAAAAAGCTCTGAAAGGCATTGATGAGGTATTTCATCTTGCAGCTTTGATCGCTATCCCATTCAGTTATCATTCACCCGATACCTATGTAGATACAAACATCAAGGGGACACTGAATGTCTTGCAGGCTGCCAGAGAACTGGGAACTTCGAGAGTCTTGGTTACTTCTACTTCGGAAGTGTATGGAACAGCCAAGTATGTCCCGATTGATGAGAACCATCCATTTCAAGGGCAATCGCCTTATTCAGCTACGAAAATTGGAGCAGACCGGCTCGCCGAATCCTTCTACAGGAGTTTCGGGACTCCTGTTTCTATTGTTCGGCCTTTCAATACCTATGGTCCCCGGCAATCTGCTCGAGCGGTTATTCCAACCATCATCACACAACTGCTTGCAGGAAAGGAAGAAATCAAACTGGGGTCCCTTACTCCAACCAGAGACTTTAATTATGTAAAGGATACCGTTCAGGGTTTCATTGAGATAGCCAAGTCTGATAAAACTATCGGTGAAGAAATCAATATCGCCACGCAACGAGAAATCTCAATCGGGCAATTGGCTGAAGAGCTTATCAGGCAGATTAATTCCAAAGCACGGATCGTCTGCGATGAAGATCGGTTGCGTCCAGAAAAGAGTGAAGTAAACCGACTGCTGGGATCCAACGAGAAAATCAAGAGATTAACAGGTTGGCAGCCAAGATACACCCTCGAACAAGGGCTTGCAGAGACAATAGATTTTTTCAGGCACAACCTCGAAAAGTATAAGACAGATATCTACAATATCTAGGATAATAAAATGGAACAAGCATTTATCCCGCTCTCAGTGCCCAATCTTAAAGGAAACGAACTCGCTTTTGTGACCAAAGCTGTGGAAACCGAATGGGTTTCCACGGGCGGTCCCTATGTAAATGAGTTTGAGAAGGTTGTTGCAGAGTATGCTCACGTACAGGGGGCTGTCTCCTGCCAGAATGGAACATCAGGGATTCATACTGCATTGTTGCTTGCTGGGGTAACTGCAGCAGATGAAGTATTGGTTCCAACACTCACTTTCATCGCAGCAGTGAATCCTGTCAGGTATATCGGTGCTGAGCCGGTTTTCTTGGATTGTGACGATACACTTTGCATAGATGCAGACAAACTGGAATCCTTCTGTACTACTCAATGTAGCATGCAGGCCGGAAGGCTTATTGACAATGCTTCCGGCAGGCATGTAAAAGCCCTCGTTGTAGTACATGTTTTCGGAAACATGGCCAACCTTGAAAAAATCCTGGAAATTGCACAGACATTCAATATCAAAGTCATCGAGGATGCAACTGAAGCCATAGGTACGTATTATCTTGCCGGTCCCTACGCAGGACGCCATGCAGGGGCTATCGGCTTCATGGGCATCTATTCGTTCAACGGGAATAAGATCATAACAACCGGTGGCGGTGGTATGATGGTCTCAAATGATATGGAGTTGCTTATGCATGCCAAGCACCTAACCACTCAGGCAAAAAGCGATGAGGTCAACTTCCTGCATGACGAAGTGGGCTTCAATTACCGCATGACCAATCTGCAGGCGGCTTTGGGACTCGCACAGATGGAGCAGCTGGAAGCATTCATCTCAAGGAAACAGGAGAATTACCAGTACTACAAGGAATGCTTGGCTGATATTCCCAATCTGGAGTTCCTTCCGTTTAGGTCTGATATTCGGTCGAATCACTGGTTCTATTCAGTTTATCTTAAGGATGCGTTTCCTATTTCCCGCGACCAAGTTATTGCAGAGTTCTCGAAACGCAATATCCAGACCCGGCCGATATGGGGACTCATCCATGAGCAGATTCCCTACAAGGGCTTTAGGGCTTTCGAAATTGAAAAAGCAATTGATTATCAAAGGCATATTGTGAATGTACCTTGCAGCACCAATTTAGAGAAACAGGCTATCGATTGGATAATTGCATGCCTCAGGGCAATGGCAGGTTGAATATGGGACCACTCGAACAACTTTTTATCAATGAGAATGCCACTATTCGGTCTGCTTTAGAGCAGTTGGATATCACTGCCATGCGCATTCTCCTAATTGCTCCAGAAGGGCACTTGAAAGCAGTCATCACAGATGGGGACATTAGAAGGCATCTCATCAAGAACGGGAGTCTCGAAGACCAAGTATCCACTATTGCTACGTACCATCCCAAGTTCGTGACAAGAGAAACACGAGACATTGCAAAAATCATCATGCGTGAGCATTCAATTACTGCAGTCCCAATGGTTAGCGGCCAGGGTGTGGTTGAAGCTTTGCTCTTTGCTGATGACCTGGAGCTGGTGAAGGAATCGAACCTGAACCTTCCCGTTGTGATCAATGCCGGAGGGCTGGGGACCCGACTGTACCCCTATACGAAGATACTGCCGAAACCTTTGATACCGATTGGTGACGAGCCGATACTCTCACTGATCATGCAGCGTTTCCAGAAATTCGGGTGCAACGATTTCCATGTGATTGTGAATCATAAGAAGAACCTCATCAAGGCCTTCTTTGCAGATTCTCCCAATAAAAATCCGGTTCATTTTGTGGATGAGGACATCCCATTGGGAACCGGAGGAGGACTGTCGTTGCTGAAAGGGAAGCTGTCTGGAACGTTTTTCTTCTCGAATTGCGACATTCTCATCGATGCTGATTATGAGAGCATATATCGTCAGCATAAGCGGGAGAACAATATCATCACCATGGTGTGTGCTTTGAAGAATGTTGTTATCCCCTATGGTGTTGTGAATATGTCCAGCAAGGGTGAAATAGACTCATTTTCCGAGAAGCCAAGATTCTCATTCCTTACCAATACAGGATTCTATATTGTCGAGTCAGAGATTGTGGAACAATTGGTTGATGATCAATCAATCAGCTTCCCTGAGATCATGGATCATTACCGTTCCATCGGCAGGAGAGTGGGCGTCTATCCGGTAAGTGAGAAAGCATGGATGGATATGGGACAGTTGGAAGAGTTGGAAAGCATGCGGCTACGGTTGGAAAGGTGAGATGGCTATAAACAGAATGAGCATTGGAGGGGAGTACCCGCTCTCAACTGACGACCTCTGCCGTCATACCACCCCATTGCAGTTTCCATATCTGAATGATTTTCACAAAGTGTTCTTCGCGAGTGGCAGAGGAGCCTTGCGTGCTCTGCTGCGAATGATCAATGGGAAAAGAGCACTTTTGCCAAACTACATTTGCCAATCAGTGATATTAGCTTTTGAGCAAGAGGGATATACAATAGATTTCTATCAGATAAATGCTGATTATTCCATCGAGATCGAATCGGTAAAGACTCTGGTTCTTGCAGCTGATGTCTTATTTATAATGCACTATTTTGGTTTTCCGCAAGATCGAGGAATACTGAAAACACTCAAAGAAGCGTGCGACAAGAATTCTACGGTTATTATTGAGGATACGACGCATAGCATTTTTACATTACCACTGACCTGCGGCATTTTTGCTGTTTCCAGCTTGAGAAAGTGGTTTGGACTTCCAGATGGAGCAGTGGCATACAGTACTGATAAATCTATTCTCGATATCGAACGATTCATGATTAAGGATTCAAATTTCACGAACTTGCGTTTGATTGGGATGCTGCAGAAGCATGCCTATCTATCAGGGTCGAGCGAGAAACCCACTTTGCATCTATCACTATTGGAATCAGCTGAGAATTATTTGACTAAACATCCAAGTCTTTCATGTATTTCAGAGTTTTCTTGGCAGCAGCTATGCTGCCTCAGGCTGAAGGAAATGATTGAGTGTAGAAGATCCAACTACGAGTTGCTGTATAATGAGATTTCTCACGGGGGAATAACTATAGCATCCCCTACGTTGGATAGAAGTACATGCCCGCTCTTTCTGGTAGTGAAAGCGGCTCGAAGGGAAGCATTGCGCATTTTTCTCATGGAACATCAGATATATTGTCCAGTCCATTGGCCGGTTGAAGACCAGCGCTTAGAAGATGATCAATTTCTGCATGAGAATTTTGGGAATAATTTATCAATCCCGATTGACCAGAGATACAATGATACATACATGCGGTATGTTGCAAGCGTATTGAACGAATTTGAAAGTCATGAATAAGAATATTAGAGTATTATCTCTGGAAGAATCCGATGAATGGATTGCAATAGTGCATTCATTCGTAACAAGCGATATTTATTACTATCCAGGTTATGTTTCGGGACACGGAATAAGCGGCGAAGGGACCCCTTATCTGATATATTATTTGGGCAACCTTGGGATGCGATTGGCATACGTCATACAGCAGCTTGATGTATCTCTATCTCCAGTTTTTCCCAACTTGCAGGTTGACAGCTTCTATGATTGGGCTACTCCCTATGGTTATGGGGGACCCTTGGTAGAAGGATACAATCAAACCGACATGAGCGAGTTTTTTGTTGTGTTGAGCGAGTATTGCCATAATCATCAGATTGTCTCCCAGTTCATTCGATTCCATCCATTATTGGGCAATCATGTGTATTTTCAAGGATTTTCTGAGATTCGTCTTGAGAAACAAACAGTTGTAGTCGACCTCAAGAGCCATGATGTTATTTGGAAAAATCTAGATTCCAAGAATAGGAATATGGTGCGGAAAGCACAAAAACTAGGTGTTGAAATTTCTCTTGATGAAGATTTTAAAAGGATTGATGATTTTTGTAGTTTGTATCAAAGGACTATGGTGAGGAACCAAGCCCATGGATTCTTTTTTTTCCCGAAGGACTATTTCTTGAACCTCAAGAAACAGTTGGGATCCCATGTTGTGTTGTTCCATGCAAAATATCAGGATAGAATTATTGCCTCGACGATGATACTAAGAAATGAGAGATATCTTCATTATCATTTGTCTGGAGCAGATCAAGAATTCATGTATTTGGCTCCAAATAATCTTATGCTGGTCTCAATTGCCGAATGGGGCTCAAAGCAGGGAGCTGTTAGTTTTCATCTCGGGGGTGGCATATTGAGAGACGATTCCTTGTTTGCCTTCAAAAAGTCTTTTAATAAGAATGGTTTGCTTGATTTTCATATCGGTGCCAATATTTTCTGCAAAGATGCATACGCCGATTTGATGGAGCATCGTAAAAATGCGGATCCTACGTTCAATCCAGGCAAACGTTTGATACAATACAGGCAAGGTGAATGACATGCATACAATGATTATTGCAGAAGCTGGGGTTAACCATAATGGAAAGATGGATCTTGCGTACAAACTGATTGATGTTGCATTCAAGGCGGGCGCTGATTACGTAAAGTTCCAGACTTGGAAAAGTGAGAATATCATTTCAAGGTACGCACAAAAGGCAGCATATCAGAAAGAGACTACCGATGCTGCTGAATCAATGCTTGAAATGGAAAAGCGGTTGGAACTATCGTACAAGCAATTCATTGACCTGAAAGCATATTGTGATTCCATAGGTATCGGATTCCTTTCCACCCCGTTCGATGTTGAGAGTGCGCGATTCCTTTATGAACTGGGTCTAGGATTGATTAAGGTCCCATCAGGCGAGATAACCAATCTGCCACTGCTTGAGGAGATTGGCAGTCATCCTTGGGATGTCATACTTTCTACGGGTATGAGTGAAATTCAGGAAATTGAAGCGGCGATTGCGGTTTTAGGTATATCGGAAAGAATAACGCTCATGCAATGCAATACACAATATCCAACACCGATGCAGGATATGAACCTGAACGTTATGAGCACGTTGAGAGAACAATTCCAAATTCCGGTGGGTCTTTCGGATCATTCGCTTGGGATAGAGGTCTCGATAGCTGCGGTGGCTCTGGGAGCCCGGGTTATTGAGAAGCACATAACACTTGACCGTGAAATGGAAGGTCCGGACCATAAAGCCAGCATCGAGTCTGATGAGTTGGCCACGTTGGTACGGGCAATTCGTAATATTGAACAGGCTTTGGGCGATGGTACAAAGAGGATTACAGATTCTGAGAGAGAGAATCTTGCAATAGCCAGGAAAAGCATTGTTGCCAAACAACGGATTCTGAAGGGAGAACTATTCACAGACCAGAACTTGGCAGCCAAAAGACCTGGGTCCGGAATTTCTCCTATGCGATGGCATGATATTATTGGCTTGACGGCGATGAGGGACTTCGAAGAGGATGAGCTCATTGAGGTTTAACCAGGTTGTATATGAACTCTAAGATTTGCGTTGTTACTGCAACGAGAGCAGAATATGGGTTATTGAGTGGATTGATCAAGAAAATCCATCAAGATCAGGATTGTGAGTTGCAACTGATTGTCACAGGCACACATCTTGATCCAAAATATGGGAATACCTTTTTGGAAATCGTTGAGGATGGGATCCCCATCCAGGCAAGGATACCCATCATCATGGGAACGGATGAGAAGTCTATACTGGCTACGATGGCAAATGCAATCATGTACGTCGGTGAATGTATATTCGAAGTACATCCTGATATCGTGGTTGTCCTCGGAGACCGGTATGAGATACATGCGATAGCTTCGGCATGCGTTTCTTTAGGTATCCCCTTGGCTCATATTTCTGGAGGAGAAATATCTGAGGGTGCTTATGATGAGTTTTTCAGGCATTCAATTACAAAAATGGCTTATCTGCATTTCACATCAACTGAAGAGAATCGTCAGAGGGTCATCCAGATGGGCGAACATCCTCAACGCGTTTTCAATGTTGGAGATTTGGGTGTTGAGAACATTATTACCGTACCCAAATACTCGAAACAAGAATTGGAGGCTGAACTCGGGATTGGGTTGTCAGAAAACTTATTCCAAGTGACATTTCACCCAACAACACTCGAAAATTCTTCAGTTAGCCAATTTGTTGAGTTGCTGGATGCAATAAGCGAAAGGTCTCAGTATCAATATGTTTTCTCGCGTCCAAATGCAGATACGGATAGTGATAAACTGAATTTGCTGCTGGATGAATTTGTAAAGGAGCATTCTGCTTTCGTCTCAGTTTTCCCATCCTTGGGGTATAGGAGGTTCCTAAGCCTCTTAGGTAACTGTAAAGCAATAATTGGGAATTCATCCAGTGGAATAGTGGAGGCTCCGTCATTGAGGATTGGGACAATTGATATTGGAGCAAGACAGCAAGGAAGAGATTGTGCAAATACTGTCATACATTGCTTGCCTAAAAAAGACGACATACTGGCTGCAATTGATAGAGCTGTCTCGCCTGAATACCGAAAGCTGTTGAAAAATATAAAGAATCCATATCAGTCATGCAACACATCTGGGAAGATACTGGAGATTATCAAAAAGGAACTCAAGGTAGGTAGCCTTGGGAAGAAAACATTCTATAGGTTGGAAATATGAAAGAGCATCGTAATATTGCCATTATTCCTGCAAGAAGCGGTTCAAAAGGGCTCAAGGATAAGAATATTCGGACATTCAATGGAAAGCCATTATTAGCATATTCTATTGAGGCAGCACAAGATAGTGGTAAGTTTGATGAGGTCTTCGTTTCTACAGACTCTGAGAATTATGCGGATATTGGACGGAAATATGGTGCACATGTTCCTTTTCTACGGAGTCCTGAGCTTTCTACCGATACAGCCTCATCCTGGGACGTAGTAAAGGATGTCTTAACCAAGTTCAAGAATGGAAACATCCAATTTGATACTATTGCATTGTTGCAGCCAACATCGCCGTTAAGGACATCCCAGGATATTGTGAATGCTTTCAGGATTATGCATGACAAGAAAGCCAATGCAGTAGTGTCCATATGCGAGGTCGATCATTCTCCTCTCTGGTGCAACACTCTTCCAGAGGATGGGTCTCTTGTTGGATTCTTGCCAACTGAGTTGGTGACAAAAACAAGACAAAAATTGGATACCTACTATCGGATAAATGGTGCAATCTACTTGGTTAATGTTGGGTATCTTTTTTCTTCACAGACTATATATGATAGTCGTTGTTATGCATATAAGATGGAAAAGAGGCATTCAATAGATATTGATGATTTAGTTGATTTCCAGATAGCAGAAATGATAGATAAATTGAGTATTCAATATACGATGTGACTGACTTTCGGGCATTATTAATTATCATTTACTTGATAATTTCGTTATATACACCAGCTGAATTAGCAATAGAATCATCAGTAGAATCCGGAAATTTCTCCCCAGTAAAGGAGGGCGACCAAAACAACCACCTGTTTGAGATTCCTATTTCAGTTGTGAAAATCACGAATATTCTCCTTTGAGAAGTAGGTTTTCTTCGTCTGTGACTCCAGCTATATATGAAGGCTGATTAGGATTAGATCAAACCTCTGCATACGAGGAGATACCTAAAAAAGTCATTGAGATTAGCAGAGATACTCGACCAGCTGGACACCCGTCCTGCGGAGAAGCGGCAACCCAAGATAAATAGGGCAGGTTGCCAAAAATCAAGATTATATGGTCTCACTCATTGGGAAAGTTATAACCTGAGCTTACCAATTTCTTAACACTCAAACTCCGTAATGGTGTTTAAAGCGTCTCAATGGTTGAACAACCTCAGTACTTCATCGAAGGATTTGCCTTACTTGTCCATGCTATCCAGGAGCTTCCAGGCCTGCAGAAGTCGTTGTTGCTCGGGCAAGTCCTCCAACTCTGAAAGAGCCTCGTCATATTCTTTCTTCAACCATGTGAGTTTACAATTTCTAAGTAAGAAATGGAAGGAAAGTCCCCTTGTCTCGCTGGCCCGGATCATCAGCCTGATCGGTTTGACGACCACTAAGAAAGGCCTGAAAGTTCAGTGTGGATTGGACACCAATGAGTACGAAACAAGAATCGAGGTCCCCGAGGGGGAGCTGAATGAGTTGAATATCTCCGGGGATGAGTTCCATGGGGAGTGGTATTACTGGGTGACTCCATCAGAGACTTTTCCATAGTTTGTTTATTAACAGTTCCAAAGAGAAATAGTTCATAATTAATTGAGATGTATGTGAGGATATAATGAAAGAAACCTTGAATAAAAATGAGAACATTAGCATAAGCGAGCTATTTAGGATTTTTCTGAAGAATATTATATTCTTTTTTTTCGTCTTTTGTCTTATAGTGGTGGTGTGTCTTCTTTATATTGGAATCAATGATCGTTCCTATACCGCAACCACTACTATTTCAATTGAATCAATTCACAATCTTACGAAATCATATGACTCAAAAATCGAAGTAAGAAATCTTACTAGAGAGCTACAATTTCTTACGAATCGGAATACGGTTCAAGCTGCTCTCAAATTGATGGATCTTTCAGTTTATACTCACAAAGACAGAACTGATTACCAAAATCTGCTCATAGATATTAAGCAGCTCAATAATCTTACAAGAGCAATTAAAACTTATCCCATTGAAAATTCCAATTTAGTTGCCATAACGTTGGATCACGGAGACCCGTTATTTGCACAGGATTTTCTGAATGCTCTTGTTGCCTCATATGAGGCAACATTACTTGAACATATCGCGCATATTCTGGAACAAGAATTCATATCTCTTAATGCCACCAAACGAGAAGCAGATGAAAACCTTACAAAGACAATTCTTGAACTGGAAGAGATTAAACAACAAATAGGCATTGAATCAGACTTATCTACAGAGAAAATGGTTGCTTCAATCATCAACCAATCACAGTTGGATGAAGGAGCTTCGTTAACCTACCTGGGTCTCTCAAATCCAGAGTTGTTAGAGATTGTAAATACTATAAATAAAGAAGCTTCATTATTAGCAGAATATCGCATTCAGTTAAACATTCTTGAATCACGTATGTCTATACCAATGGATGTAATTACTACTATTAAGGCAGTCGAATTAATCAATGAAGAGGGAGTGTCAAACAGTTCTTTTCTCTTTCTAATTGGAGTGTTATTTGCTGCAGTTTTTGCTCTATTATCCGTATTTCTTGTGGAGTACCTCTCCGATTTTATCGATGATAAGGAAGTTTTACAGAGGATAATTAGGGGAGAAAGCAAGCTTTTGTCCATTATTCCAAAGGGGCATAAGGACTCCAGTACCGAACTGGAAATATTAATGCATCCAGAATCTATGACTAGTATTGCATACGATCAATTAGCTGGTATTCTCCTTTACTCTGATGAGAAAAATGTTTTTTCTATCTCAAGTCTTGGTTATGGAGAGGGGACCTCCTACACTACGTTAAGTATTGCCCTTTCTCTTGCCAAACGAGGGAAGCGTATTCTTTTAATTAACACTACTTACGAGATAACTCGTTGCCAAAGACTATATACAAAAATTTTAGCACACGAAGACTTAAAAGATGTTGTGCAAGAGATACCGTTTGACTTAGAGCGTTTTAGTAATCTGAATGGAAGCTTGGCAAGACTTTTCGTGACTTCAATAGATTTAGCACCCAACGGGCTATCACAATTTTTACATAGTCAGCAATTCATAGACTATACTAGAAATGTCTCAAGTATTTTTGACCTAGTTTTAATTGCTGGGCCTACTTTCAGGACTTTTTCTGATATGTTGGCAGTCGCTAGAACCACTGAAGGAGTCGTTCTCAATGTAGGAACATTTGTCGGATCCAGGAAACAATTGAAATATTGTATTGGTATGCTACGACTTTGCAATACTCATCTTCAAGGAGTTATTCTTAATAATATTTGCGGTAAACCTTCAAGAAAAGAGTTGAAAGCCATTAATGTTTATAATAAAAATATGCAAGAGTTCATAGCTGGAAAACATTTTCTGGAAGTTGAGCAGCTTAAAAAATTATCTTCTCTCTAGAATGCTATCTGATTGAAATCTATCTTAGACAGTAAGGATTTGTAGGCATGCGATTTTTTGAGTACATCTAGTTCTTATAATTTGGAAGCTGGCACTGTTAGACAAAATTCTTGATTCGTAAGTGTTTCGAGTTCTCGAGTAGTATAATTTTATTAAGCCACATAGATAGCTACTGTTAGGTTGTAAAGTAATTGATGAAAATTGTAAAGAATATTCGAAAAAGTTTCCATAAGCCTCATTTGATTATACTCCATTCTCTCCTTGTCAGATTTCTCCCAGACGAAACCTGCATCAAGTGGAGATATTCAAGTAAGACTGGACGGAAACTTGATATTAGAGAGCCTAAAACTTTCAATGAGAAACTACAGTGGTTAAAGCTCCATGATCATAGACCGGAATATTCCCAGTATGTTGATAAGTATGCTGTTAGGGAATTTATCACAAATGCAATAGGATCAGAGTACCTCATACCTCTGATTGGCGTTTATGATACCGTAGACTCTATACCCTTTGAGAGCTTGCCTAACGCTTTTGTTCTAAAATGTACTCATGATTCAGGAAGTGTTTTCATCTGTAAAGACAAAAATTCAATGAATTTAGAAGCAACCAAGAAGGCACTGCAGAAAGCATTACGGAAAAATCTTTATTGGAAAACAAGAGAGTGGCCTTATAAGCAGGTTAAACCAAGAATTA
>SAAM01000357.1 GCA_009929415.1 Clostridia bacterium
ATGACAGAATGAGCCGATTACACTATTATCGGACCAACATTGGTCCTATAGGGTAATCCGGTATGTCCTAAGGAAGAAGCAGGCTCGGATTGCTTCTCACACGCTACGCTGCAATGCCAGGGTTATGAGCTTCTCAGTCCAATCAGCCATGAAGAGAGGGATAGTGAGTAATCACATAATTCCTGCAGATTTTGTGAGTTTCATCACACTTTATGCAGGTTTTTTGTGATATGTAGTTTATTATGCCTACTTTTAATACTTTTACTAGTGCAGAATTTCATCACTGTGAAGCTTTTTCATGTTTTGAACATAGTATTATGAAGCAAGAAAAAATGTTGAGGCAAAGGCAGCAGTGGCGTGAGAATACGATTCAGCATACACATACCTTGTGAAACGCAAATATATGCCTTTGGTGATTATACATTACTTTAGGATGGTTTATAAATTCGTTATCTATTGTATACTTTATAAACCGGATACTACAAAGGAGAATCCCATCATGTTTGCTGATCGCTTGAAACGAGCACGTGTCTCATCTGGCTTCTCAATGCAGAAACTTGCATCGAAGGTTGGAATAAGTGCCAACATGATCAAGAAATACGAGCATGGTGAAAGCATGCCTTCTTCAGCCACTCTCATCAAACTGGCTGCTTCCCTAGGTCTTAAGAGCGAGTACTTCTTCCGTCCAACGCAGATTGCATTACAGAACATACAGTATCGGAAAAAGTCATCGCTTCCCCGGAAAGTTCTTCAGCAGATTGAAGCGGATGTACTTGAACAAGCTGAACGCTGGTTCGAGCTGAAACAACTCTGGCCGCATTTTCCCATTTCTCCTGCGATTCTGCCACCCGCCACAATTCAAAATCTTGACGATATTGAAACATATGCGATGAACCTTCGATCAATGTGGAATCTGGGGATCAAGGAAATCCCGAATCTCACTTCTTTGTTGGAAGAACATGGATTTTTAGTGATAATGACACATATTCAAACACAGGGTGCTTGTGATGGGCTTCAAGCATCCATTGAAGGAACACCTATCCTTGTGTGTCAGCACCAGGGTGACGGCACGCGCCAACGCTTCACCTTGGCTCATGAACTTGCCCACTTTGCATTCGCATCGTCGATTCCGCCTGAATTGGATTTGGAATCGTGTTGTCATCGTTTTGCCCAGGCTTTTCTCTTACCATTACCTACGCTCCACTCCTTTCTTGGGACTAAACGACAGGCATTGGAAATCGGCGAATTGTACCTTATCAAGCATCGGTATGGAATCAGCATGCAAGCGTGTATACGACGCGCGTTTGACACTGGAATCATCTCCGAATCTACCTACAAGAATCTCTGTATTGTTTTCTCCTCCAATGGGTGGAGGAAACAGGAACCAGGGGAACCATATCCGCTTGAGTCAACATCCTTTTTCAAGCATCTTGTGTATCGAGCATTAGGAGAGAACATCATTGGTGAGGCAAAGGCAGCAGAGTTGCTTGGCCAATCTGTTATGGAGTTTCATCGTAGTCGCTATATGAGAGACAGTGATGCCGCAGTTGTTAGTCAGTGACACCAACATCTTCATAGACTTGGAAGAAGGTAATCTGCTGAACGAATTCTTCGCTTTGCCGTACGAGATTGCAGTACCTGATATCCTCTACTATGAGGAGCTGGCCACTTCGCATAGTCACCTAGTAAATTGCGGTTTACAAGTACTAAGTTTGACGTCCTCAATGATGCTTCAGGCTGAGAAACTCATGCGAATCTATCCAAAACCAGGTAGGAATGACTGTTTTGCACTTCTATTGGCAAAACAAGAGGCATGCCCTCTCTTATCTGGTGATGCTGCACTTCGGCGTGCAGCAGAGTCTGAAAAGATCCACTGCATGGGTACAATTTGGATAATTGAAGAAATGTTGAAACACAACCTTGTATCGTATGAAAGAGCAAAACGAGCTTATCAATTCATGAAACAAAACCAAAGAAGACTCCCTTGGAAAGAAGCTTTTGAGAGACTCGAGGCCTTCACCAAATAATGATCGTATCCGCATTCTGACAAAAGAAAACCAGATTGTCTCTCCCCTTGCTCTTTGCTATGCTTTGATCAGTCAATCGAGGTAGAACATGGCAACCTTTGTTCCTTATAAGAACTACTTTTACAACCAGTTTCACGGCATGTCCTCTCTCATCGTCCATTCGGTGGGAATCGAGCAGAGCTCGCCGGGGTTCGTGCATGGCCCCGATGTCAGGCAGTTCTACTCCCTGCACTTCTGC
>SAAM01000358.1 GCA_009929415.1 Clostridia bacterium
CGGAATGCTTTTTAAGGACCGGTCTCCTCTACTATACAGATGGACACCTTCCGCAGAAAACTCTGTTAATGACCTTGAGAAATGGTTTGTCGATTACTCCCGATCCGCGGACATCCCGATAAATAATATCATCCTTGCAGAAAGATCATCTCTTTCTGCAAGAAGTATCCAAAAAGCAGGAAGAGAGACCCTGAGGTCATTAACGGGCTCGGTCTCCCTTGATCTTTCAACTAAAAGCGCCGACAGCGCCAAAAAACTGGAATTTTTTTTCGCCGCAGCCTTCAGCACAGCCAGAGCTGCGGTCTTCCTTGGACTCTTGTTTCTTGTCCTTTCGGCAGGAGCTTTTTTTTACAGCATACTGAACAGTGATCATTTTGAGGACGTTCCCTTTGAAATTTACGGGATAGCTTTTGGGGAGAGATCCAACAGCCCTCTGGCATCTTCAGCAGCAAGGGTAAAAAACCTGGGCGCCAACGGAACTAACATGAGTCTGGAACAGACTCTGGACAACATAGCAGCCGTGTGGAAAACATCTGCTTCAACAGACTCTCTGAAACTTGATGCGATCAGATACGGAACTGAGCGCACTGAGATACAGGGCACTGCGACCGGCAGCGGTCCAGTCGAGTCTCTTCGGGATTCCCTGAATAAAAACGGCTTCAATGCAAAGATCTCCGACATCCAACAGATCCCCGGGTCTGGAATGCGTTTTTCCATAGGTCTTGAGAGTTCGGAAGGGAGCGGGCAGAAATGATCGAAGAGATAAGGGGACTGCCTGAGACAAAAAAACTGATACGCCTTGGACTGCTTGCCCTTTTAGTCTGGACAGCGGGGACAGCGTTCTTCCTGGAAGCTTCATCCATTCTGAACAGCAGCAAAGATAGGGTCATGGACACAGGAAAGATCCTTGATGCGGCAAATACCTTTTACTCGTATCCTTCACGAACTTCTGCAGAGGGAAAAGAGCCTTTGTCACTCCTTACGGATGCGATAAATGAACTCAGCCTGAAAGACCGTGTGGGGCTGATGAACTCAGGATCGTCGGGGCTGACTGTCCAGATGACTGAACTGAACGGAGCCGAATTTGTATCTTTCCTGAAGCGTCTCTCTGAAAAGGGCCTTCAGGTGAACACAGCCGATATAAGAGCTATAACTTCCGCTCAAAAGGGAAGGCTCATCAACGCATCAATGCTGATAGGAGCAAACAGCGATGGCTCTTTATAAACCTCTTAAGATCATTTTTGCAGGACTGTGCGGCCTCATTGCAGGTATGGTCCTTTTTTTCCCATGGGACTCAGCTGCAGAGTATGCCGCGAGCAGGGCAGCCGCGACAGCTTCGGAAAAAAACATTTTTCTCTCATTCCAAAATATTTATACTGAGGGTCTTCTGGACAGGAAATTCATCTGCAGAGGCTTCACAGCCGATATGCCCGCTGTGTCGATCAAAGTCAGCGAAGCCAGAGTGGACCCGATGTTCATAAGGTCTCTGATATCCGCTTCCAAAACCGGGACTCTGTCCTTTGGCAGGGGAGAGATCACAACGGTAACAAAGCAAAAGCTCAAATGGACCTCCGGCACTGCAAATATAAAATCTAACGGAGACACCCTATATATCGATGACATTACGCTTACCGGTGACGTATCGGCAAAGGGCTTTATTAATATTTCAAATGAGACAGGTAATATAGTAAACGCAGATATAACCGCCCGTTTTCCCGATGAGTTTGACAGGGCGCTTCAGATGCTGAGCAATATGCAGGTGCTCCCCCTGACAAAGATCAGCTCCGGAGAATGGAGGATATCAAGGTGAAAGAAGACCTGAGATGCCGTTTGTCCGAATTAAAAAATGAGATGTATGAGCTGTTCAAAAACGGATACACCTCTGGCGGCAAACTGCAGTCAAAGGGCGTTGTTGTACCTGCCGTGTCATTTCTTGCAGGTCTCATCATCGCATCAGTTATGTGTTTTTTCATAGAATTTTCTCTGCTGAATGGATCAGCTGAGGCAAAATATAATCTTGCTGAGGCAGTCTCAAGAAGATCTCCATCGCTTATCCACTCTGCGAATACGTATCCTTACCAGGATTTTTCTGATTCAAACCCACTGGGAGCGCTTATGCCGGACAAGGGCAGTTCAAACGATCAGTCGTATCAGATCAAAGACATGAGCCTTGCGGGAACGCTCCCAGGCATTGGAGCGTGGGTCCGCGACAGATCCTCAACGCGTTTCATATTGAAAGGCGAGGAAATAAACGGTTACAAA
>SAAM01000038.1 GCA_009929415.1 Clostridia bacterium
TTTCAGTATAGTACAAGTGTGCTTAGGAAAAAGGCACAGGAAACTATATAACTTGCACCGGAGCAGAAAGCTCCGAAAGGATTACACCATGAAAAAGAAAATCGTAGCCGTACTTCTCGTAATCGCCCTCTCCACCGCAGCATTGTTTGCCGACCCAGTCAGCTTTGACGTTTCCACCCAGGTAGCTGGTCTCAACTATCTTGCTATTACCGATGCAGAATTTACTGGAACCACCATGGGTGCTTGGAATACATTCATGCCTGCCAACACTGTGGAAGGTGCTGTACCAATCACCACAAGTCCCTTGGCTTATGTCAACGTCGTCAACAACAAGAGAGCCGGTGTGGCGGTATACGTCAAAGCTGACAAGATGGATGCAAACACCAGTGGCAACAATTACAAGATCGACTATAGCGTGACCGTAAACGGCGCAACCTACAGCACTGCAACCAGTACTGCCAATGTAATGTTTGTTACCGCTGCGCAGTCAGCCGCAACCTCGGGCCTCTTCCTTGAGAGCTATCCCGTGACTGCAGCTGTAGTTCAGACCTCTTTCGACAATGCCCCTGAGGACACCTATGTAGGAACCATCACCTTCACGTTCTCCGCAACATAATCGACGAACAACCAATTCAAACTTGTCTGTCCAAGGCCACCTCTCCCGCAGGTGGCCTTCTCTTCTTATAAATGTGAAGAGGGGTAGCCAGCCGACTACCCTTCCTATAAACTATATCATTGTCAGACTAAATCATCGTTTCAATCAGTGCATCATTGTACAATCTCCAGAGTGTCCATTAGTGCCATCATACACCTCATGCTTCATAGCAAGGTGGACTGCACCGGTTTTAAATGTAAGTGGCAAAGCTAAAATGTTTGGATTATCTGGAAGGTATTTACGCTGCGCATCGGCGAGAGCATCCTCGAATGTTGCCCTCGTCTTTAATCCCATACCTCTTGCAATGCCTGGCTCGCGTGCTCCAACAATATAAATTGCGGATGTATTCATTTCGGCAATGTGACCACAACTCATCATTGAAAAACCATGAAATGGGTGGAACGCATTACAATAACGATACTTACGGATATAATCCTCATTTGTTGCAAAGTATTCGCCATAGCGGTGCATATCCGGCAGAATATTCATGTAGTCGTGCTGGAATAAATCATACACTTCCCGCAAGTACGGCCATCGTTCGTCATGGAAGTATCCATCGCAAATGGAAGAGACAATAAATACACAATGATCGCTCATAATCCGCTTGTGGCGGATAACCTGGGCTGAGAGCGCCTGCATCATTTGAATCGGGTTTGTACCCATTCCATTCCCATAGTGGAAGTTTGTAGGCATGCCAAAAACAATACAATCATACTTCTTTTCTGCGAATGGCACATAGGTACGTTGATCGGCAACCTTCCAACTTTCAGGTTGCATTTCCTTCGCATATCCACTGAAGATTGCTATTTGACGGGATGAGGAGTCCAATACAGCATCACAGCAGAAGAATTTTTTTCCCATTCGCTCTTCCATGAACATACCCTGTTCATTGAACTTGTTCCTCATCTCACTCGTTCCTGAGACGGGAGTAAAGTCAACACGGTGCATGACCGACGGCACATGGTGAGCTGAGATGCTCTTCCAGTGAGTGATTCCAGTAGCGCAGTGCTTATATCCGCCCGAATAACCTCCATAAGGATTACCCTGGCAGTGCCCTATCATGATGGCAATATCAGCATCATACACGTACTTATTCATGATGACACGATCTCCATGAGTAGTGTAGCCAAGATCGACCAGATGGTCATAGTCCTCCGAATCATGGCTAGTGATCTGCCCATGTGGATGGAAGGTGCCGAAAATCTCATCACCGAGAATCTTTCTGGTTTCCTCTACTGTCGCACGTGGATGAAGACCGTTGGAAATCAGCAGTAGAATATCCTTCCTGTCTACACCGGCTTTATACAACTCTTCGAGGCAAACCTTGATGGCTATCTTCCTATGGCTCGTTGGTTGAACTCCACCTTTCACAATATCAGGAATGATAAAGACTACTTTACTACCCTTTTTCGCTAGTTGATTAAGCGGAGGCATCCCTATAGGGTTGAGAATGCTAGAACGAGTCTCTTGTTCAATACAATCTTCAGGGATATGCAGAGGATCTGGATAGGTAATACCTGGTATAAATACATCAGTAGAATCGGGGAGTTCAGCTGACATGACCCCCTGTCCATACTCAAAATCAACTCTCATGCTTATGCTCCTCCTATACTATTCCATCCGAACCGCAAACTCGGATTTTTTCTTTCACAATCTCCGTAACAGCATTTCTAGCAGCTCCTAAAATTCCAAAGGGTTTATACTGTGTTGTATCTGTCTCAATCTCCTTAGCCAGTGTTGAAAAGAAAGCGTAGCGGAGATCCGTCCCAAAATTGCATTTCTTTGCACCATTGTTTCTAGCTAACACAATCTGCTCATCAGGAACATTTGAGCCACCATGAAGTACTATTGGGCAGTGCACTGAAAGAGCAATTGCTTGTAGCCTCTCGATATCAAATACAGGTGGCCGCTTGTACAAGCCATGCATATTACCAATTGAAATAGCCAACGCATCAATTTCACACTCTTGAGCAAACTTAATGGCTTGCTCAACATTGGTATATACCTGCTTCAAGTCTTCCTCACCCATAAACTCTGAGCCCAACGCACCTACCTCACCCTCAAGAGAAAGCCCTGCGGCCTTTGTCAACTGTAAATACAGGTTAGTGCGGCTGATGTTCTCTTGAAGAGGTAACTCTGAACCATCATACATGATACTTAAGCCCGCTTTGATGCAACGCTTAATAATTGTGTCGTCCTTACCATGGTCTAAAGCGATTGCCACTGGCACAGATGCATGCTCGGCTTCCCAAAGGCAGATACGAGTAATTTGTTCGAACTCCGCATACTTTAGTGTAGGCTCACTAAGCATGAGAATGATAGGAGCACGCATCTCCTCCGCCGCTCGTACAGTAGCTTGTGTGAATTCAAGATTATGAACATTGCACGCTGCAATCGCAGCTTGAGAATCTCTTACATACTTTAAAGTTTCACCCATACTACAATACGGCATATTTCGTTTCTCCTTTTATCGTTATGTTATTGCGCAATTATTACTTCAATCTTCTGACTTTTTAAAAAATCAATAAAACTGGGATTAGCATGCTTATCCGTTATAACTAAATCGATGTCGGATAACCTACCAAACGTGCTTAAACCATTCCTTCCAAATTTACATGAATCAACCAACAGTACAACCTTTTCAGCAGCTTCAATCATTTTAGCTTTAACTGGTGTTTCAAAATAGTTTTCGTTTGAAAGCCCTTGTTCGCTAATACCTTTTGCACCAAGGAACAAGATGTCTGCATTCACTGATGAAAAGAATTCTTCTGCTGGTTTTCCTACAAAAGAATGCAAAGCATGACTCAATACACCACCACAGGAAATCACGGGACTTGTTGTCTTCGGCTCCGGCATATTACAAATATCCAAAGAATTTGTAAGAATGGTAATTGAGTTCGCATTGCATAAATAGGGAATCAGATATTGGGTTGTAGTACCTGCATCAATGATGTATGTTTTTCCAGGCTGTATTAATTTTGCGGCTTCCCGCGCAATACTTTGTTTCTCCTCAGATTGAAGCATCATCCTTCTGTTAATATTTCCTAAAGGAATTTCTTTGGGAAATATACTGACAGCTCCACCTTGAATTCGCTCAAGCTGACCTTTTTTCTGCAATTCGGATAAGTCACGACGAATAGTATTGTCAGATACATTGAGCAATTTTCCAAGCACTTCGATGGTGATAGTACCGTGCTTTGCAAGTTCACGCAAAATTATTGAATGCCGTTCTGCGCTTAACATTTATCCTCCCTATTGAGGAATACCCATTGAGATTTCCTAACAATTGAAATGAATTCATCAGGATAGAACCCAATATCACCTGTAAAACGAGTAAGTGCAACTAGACCACCTTCAATTCCAGGTATTCGTGAAATCCACTCAACATTTTCAAGTCGCAACCCTCCTCCATATACCAATGAAATTGTATGTAGGTTATAAATTGACAAATACTCATGGACAATCTGCGAGACCATACTCAAATATTCTGGTGTAGGGATTGGACGACCAGGTCCGATGGACCAAACAGGCTCGTAAGCAATAATGACGTTTCCATCCAATTCTTGATTAGTAAATGATGCAAACAAGCCATTAAGTTGTGCATCCAATACACTCTTTACCTCTGAATAGCTGGCATCACCTCGTTCCTCAAGTGTCTCGCCGATACATACTAGAGTTTTAAGACCTGCTTCGAGAGCCCTCCTGATTTCATTTTGCAACCTGTTGTTAATAAATCGAGTAACTTTATTCAAATCTTGCATCGTCGTTGAATCGAATTCTTGAAGCAAGGTTTTATACATTTTTCGCTCCTCGGAATGTCCTATCATAGTCCAAGAGCATCCAAGAATCTTCACACTTTTTGCTGTTCTCATCCCTGTAAATGCACCAAAATTACCTTCGATTGCCACATCTTCAGCTATGATACTCTGACTTCCAATCGAAACAGGAACCTGTGGATGCTGCATCAACCATTTATTTGCAGTAATTAGCAAACTCTCTGGCAACAATAATATGTAATCGCACTCATTAGGAAGTTGCTGTCTAGAAAATTCTTCAAGTATCCCCACAATCCACTCTACCGGTTTTGTTTGGGAAGAGACACCTCCAAGCGAGCGAGGAATCTCAAATCGTTTCAGATTGATACAAATTGGGTGTTTAACTTTCATATTACAACTCCTTTACCGTATATGAGTCACTTATCTGCTTCAGCTTAAGATGAATCGGAATCGACTGGACATATAGCGTCTCATACACCTGCCGACGTTCTGCCAAAAAGGAAGACAGTTGCTTATTCGGCTCTACTATTTGTTTTACTGTGCCGATCATCGAAGAAACCTGCTGATAATCTGAATAAATCCCAGCTCCCAAACCAGCAAGCAACGCAGCGCCCAACGCAGTACTCTCGGAAACTGCAGTGATTTCCAGTGGAAGTCCCAACGAACTCGCCTTTAGAGACTGCCAGAAAACATTTCTTGAACCTCCTCCCGTAACCACTACTGAAGAAACCGGAGTCTTGAGTGCTCTCAATACACAATTAGTGACATATGCAAATTCGTGAGCGAGCCCTTCAATTACCGAGAGCATGAAATCGCTATTGGTACATTGTTCCTGTATCCCACAGAACATGCCTTTCGAATTACTGTCCCATGTTGGAGCCCCACTTCCCCGTAAGTGGGGAAGAAAGAGAGGAAGCTTCAGAAAATCTTTTAACTTCAAATCGAGTGCTAACAGGTTACAATCGAGAGCATCCAAATCAGTACTACCTGCAAATTGCCGTGCTGCCCAATCATAGGTAATACCAGAAGAAACTATCCCCCCAACGATGTACAGATGATCGGAATCAACATACTGCCCAACTCTAAATCCTTCAAATCGAGAAAATGGATTTAGTTTTACACTGGTAATACCGTGAATACTCTCTGCTGTCCCCGAAGAATCAACAATTCTTGACCCTTTCATGAGTCCCGATGCAAAGGATCCACAGAAGTGGTCATGTCCACCTGTACAAATCATCAAATCTGAAGGCAGAGAGGTCTCTTCTGCGACCGATTTTTGAATTTTGCCGATTGCGCAGCCAGAGGAAATGATGGGAGGAAGAATGCCGGTGTTGATCTCTAATGATGAGGCAATTTCCTTTGCCCAATCCTTATTCCTCAGCGAATACAGCATAGTGCGGCTCGCCAACGAGGCATCAAATACCTTTTCTCCTGATAGCTTATAGGTGATAAACCCAGGAATACTTAGAATTGTTTGTAATTGATCGAACTTCACTGGATTCTTTCGCTTCTCAAAGAGCAGTTTTGGAAGGGTGAATATACCGGAAGCTTCCATCCCGGTTTCAAGAAATACGGCATCCTCCCTCCCAAGGTCAGTTTCGTACTCCCTAATTGTTGGGATGCATGACAGAGAATGCTGATCGAACCAAGTGACGATATGCTCATCGATATCATCTGCATAGACACCGACATAGGACTCTCCCATCCCGGTCACAGCCAAGGAAACAGGGACATAGGACAACGTCCTCAGTTCACTCATTGTTTCACGTAATAAGATTACAACTGCAGCCCAGAGCTCACCTGTTTTAAAATATGCACCACCATCATGATCAAAATATGTCGGTGTTTTTATTGAAGTTTTATGCAGCAACTCACCATCAAGAGAAAATGAGCAGACTTTAATATTGGTAGATCCTACATCGATCCCGATTAGGGCTGTATTCATACCTGCTCCACCTTGATGGATACCTTAAGAGTATCCCCTCCATCAATGAAATGATGCATTGCAGTATCTGTTTCCTCCAATGGGAAAACATGAGTGACCAAGGACCTGAAGAGTTCACTGTCTTTTTTAAGTACATCAATGGCTTGTTCGCACTCAATATCGAAGTATGTCCATGAAATGTCGATATGCATCTCTTTCCTGCTCATCATGAAGATATCTATAAAAGGGGGTTGCTTATAGGTTGCGACAATGATGATGTGAGATTTCTGTTTGGCTGTAGCAATCATGAACTGAAAAGTTGAAGGATGTCCCGCACACTCTAAGAAGGCATCAAAACCAATTGAATCGGTATACTTGGCTTTGATTTCCTGAGGATCTGCAGTTGAAGGATCAATTGTAGGAAAACCGAATTTCTGTGCAGCAGCTCTTCTTGAAGCTTGCGGTTCAGCCACGATCACCTGCGCTCCTTCAAGTCTAGCAATGAGGGCGGTCATCAATCCAATCGGTCCACCACCGAACACCAGTATCCTTTTTTTGCTTACCTCTTTCAAAAAACCAACAGCATGAATTGCCACAGCAATCGGTTCTATAAGCACACCCAACTCAAAAGAAAGTGTATCAGGCAGTGGTCTCAAGTTTTGAATTTCTGCCAATGCATATTCGGCGAAACCCCCATCGAATTGGATACCAAGAAACTTGATTGTATCACAAATATGACGTAAACCATTTCTACACCCCCAACATGTACCACAACTCACTGTTGGAATTACCATCACCCTCTGGCCTTCAACAAGACAGCCACCATAGTGCTCCGGAAGTTTTTCGATTGTTCCAACAAACTCATGCCCTGGTGTTACTGGGTACGTAGCACGTTTATTCAGTCCTCGGTAAATAGCAATATCAGAGCCACAGATTCCGGCGTATGCGACTTTTATCAATGCTTGATCAGCAGATGGCGAAGGAACAGCCATCTCTTCAATCGTAGCCATTTCATTACCATAAAACCTTATAGCTTTCATATTCTCACCCTTCCAATTGTACGACATATTTTCCACTGAGATTTCGATTTGCCAAACCTTGAAGAGTTTCAAGCAAAGCTTCTCTAGGTATCACTGCTGAGATTAAGTCCTGGACTTCAATATGGCCTTCATCTATTAGTTTTGCTGCTTTGTCAATGTTGTTGTTAAGTGCATATGCCCCTTTGATAGTAAGTTCATGTCTGTAAACATAAAAGGGATCAATTTCCAGTTTGCTGTCCTGTGGGCAGACTCCAAAAAGCAAAAGGGTTCCATGGTCTTTCAACATTGTAGTAGCTGCCTGTACAGCTTTCACATTACCTGAACAATCAATAATGATAGAAAAATGATCTGTAATATGTTCCGGAACTACTGCTTTCCCATGGTTTTGATGAATCAAGACATGACGCCTCACATCAGGATCACTAACACAGATGGAAATACCAGGAACCTTCCATGATAGAGCTTTTAAAAAGAGCAATCCCAACGTACCCGCGCCTTGAATCAGGATGGAGGATGAAAGGTTAAGTTCATCCAGTAAATCAGTAGCATGTAATACAGTTGCCAAAGGCTCGGCAAAACTCATTTCTTGTGGACTTTTTCTAGAAAATTTTGAGATATTCTGTTCAATCGTATATACATAATCTGAAAATCCACCAGGTCCTGTAAGCCCCAAGGCCTTAACATTCTTACAATAATTCCAGTGTCCCGATGCACATTCACCACATGTACCGCAATAGATTAAAGGATTTACTACTACAGAATCACCTACTACTACGCAGCTCACTTCAGAGCCGACAGCCACCACCTTGCCTGCTATCTCATGTCCAATATGGAATGGATAATGTTTCCCATGGATGGTTTCACCTAGAAAAGTATGCACATCCGTAGCACATATTCCTGTTGCCATAACCTTTATTACGATGCCATTTGAATCGTGCGCTTCCGGTTGAGGAGCATCAAAAATCGCTATCTTCAATGGTTCCTGAACATATACTTGTTTCATTATTTTACAGCCCCCGCCGTCATTCCTGTAACTAAATACTTCTGTAAAGTGAGAGAGAAAATGATAATCGGCAGGTTTACCAATGTTCCAGCAGCACCAATCATCCCCCACTTTACGCCTTCGGTTGTTACATATCCAGAGATTAAAACTGGCAGTGTACGAGTATTCATACCAGTAAAAATCAAGGCTAGGACAAACTCAGACCAGTTAGCAATAAATGTGAACACCAATGTAGCAGCCAATCCCTGCGCAACGAGAGGTAGGGCGATTAACAGCATAGAGCTAATGATAGAACAGCCATCTATTCTAGCTGATTCCTCAATCGCAATTGGTACTTGATCAAAATATCCTTTCATCATCCAAACAAAGAAAGCGATATTGAGGGTCATATAGATGGAAATAATGGAAGTGTAGGTATTGAGTAAACCAAGTACCCTGAACATTAAAAAGAAAGGAAGGACTATTGCCATGGGAGGAGCAATTCTTGATGCAAGAACCCAAAACGAAAGAGCTTGCTTACCTCTGAATGCAAATCTACTGAGCATATACGCCAAGGGAGTTCCCAATATACTCGCAATAATGGTAGCCATCATTGCAATGTAAAAACTGTTCCATAAGTACTTTAGGAAGGGACCGTTGGTAAACAGTTCTTTGTAGTTGTCCATTACTGGTTTGAATTTGAATACCGGCGGCATCGCAAAAGCTTCACGTTGCGTCTTGATTGATGTGAGAAATAGCCAGAGTATAGGAGATATCGCCACAAAGACTACAAATAGTGCAATAAAATAACGAATAACTAATCCAACTTTTTTTCTCTGGCGGTAGTTCATAGCTTTCCTCCATCCTTCTTATTTGCACCGCGAATAAGCATAATGCTGAAGAGAATGATAATGCTGAAGAGAATGATAGCCAAAGCTGAGGAATACCCAAGCTTATAGTTTTCGAATGCATTTAAATATACATAGAAATTCAGCGTTTCTGTCGCAATACCCGGACCTCCGGATGTGAGTGTATAAATCTTTGCAAAATCTTTAAAACACTCAATTAGACGCAACATAATGATGATGGTGAGTCCTGAACGCATAAGTGGAATGGTAATCTTAAAAAGAACTTGAATAGGATTCGCTCCATCCAGTATTGCCGCTTCGTAGGGATCACTGGGCAATGCCACCAATATTGCGAGACTCAAGAGTGCTACAAACGGTGTATACTGCCAGACATCCACCAAGGCTAATGCGAATATTGCCGATTGGGGATCAGATAACCATACTTGTTGTGGAACTCGTAACACAGAGAATATCCAGTTAATAACTCCATAATTCGGATCAAGCAGCAGTTTCCAATTCAAACCGACAACGATTGGGGGAACTACCATAGGAACAAGCAAAATGGATTGAAAAATACCTCGTGCCTTTGGCAATCCCTTGAAGAGGAGAGCTATGCCAAGACCGAATATCAATTCAATCGAGACACTGGCAATAACGAACTTTGTTGTTACAAGCAATGAATTCCAAAATCGAGGATCGGCGAGGGCTTCACCATAATTGCGAAGACCAATGAAGCGGTTTGCTGCAGGATTTGCAGCATCATAGTTGAAAAGTCCCAGAATGAAAGTCATCACATACGGAAGTGTTGTAAACAGAGCCAAGACAATAATTGTAGGAATGAGCAACAATCGTTTCTCACCTTTTTCTGAGAGTATTAGCTTCATACCATGCCCTTATTGGACCCTATCCTGCATTCAGCAGGATAGGATACGTTACTTAATTTTGAAAATTTACTTGATATAGCCACCATCGCGCATAATCTTTTCAACAGCAACTGCTGCACTATCAAGAGCTTGTTTTGAAGTCTTGTTTCCAATGAATACAGATTGAACTTCAATTGCTATTGCATTACCAATCTGGACCCATTCAGGATAGTATACAGGGCGATAATCACCACGCATGATGTTCATCATATCCTGGGTAGCCTTTATCCAATTCCCATTATCCCAGTTGTACACTTTCTGGTACTCAGGATTGGAGAAAACAGAATTCCTTGTCACGTCAGATCGAGATCCATTCATCGCAAATTTCATTTGCATCTCGCTACTTGTTGCCCATTTCAAGAATTCCCATGCAGCATCCTGCTTCTTGGACTTGGCGTTAATATTCAATGATGCAGTAGCGATGGCAGGATCTTGAGCAAATTGACCTGTAGGAACTGGAGCGTATCCAATTTTCCCTGCTGTCTTTGAAAGATCCTTGTTTTCCAAGGCTGAAGCAAAGTTGGAGGCATCAATTGACATTGCAGCTTGACCCTGTTGCAAAGCTACCTGCACTTCATTCCAACCCATGTTGACAGCTCCTGGAGGAGCATATTTCATCAGCTCATTGAAAAAATCAGTCGCTTCTACACCTGCTTGGCTATTGAAGATTGGGCGATGATTGGCATCAAAGTACTCTCCGCCGAACGAATGCAGGAACATCGGCCAAATGTAACCATTGGAGGCTTGGTCACGATTACCCTTCAAGACAATACCATAGGTTCCATCCTTGGTGAGCACCTTGGCTGCAGTCATCAACTCTTCCATCGTCTTGGGTACTGCAACTCCAGCTTTTGCAAACAGCTCCTTGTTGTACATGAGAATCGAACTTTCTCCATAGAAGGGCAGACCGTATATCTTGTCCTGATAGGTCTGAGATTTAATAAATCCTTGCATGAAGTCCGGCATGTTGATATCCTTATCCTTTGCTATAAAAGAATCTAGAGGAGCAATCCAACCTGCGCGAGCATTGCGAGCAACGTTTACAATGAGTGTCATGATAACGTCATACTCGACGGTTCCTGCCACGAAAGCGGCTTCAACTTTTTTATTCAGTTCTGCTTGTGGCAGTTGGTCTATCACGACCTTGATTCCAGTTTTTGCTTCAAATTCCGGCAAAAATTCTAGCAACCGAGCTGTAGCATTATGGCTTTGCATTGCTACGGTAATACTTTGCCCAGCTAAGGGCTTGTCGCTACTTACCGCAACAGTCTCCTGCGAACCAGCTGAAAACACAGGGGCAACAATCAGTGCAATAAGTACTAGTACAACAAAACTAATTTTTCCACTCTTCATACAGTTCTCCTTTTTTGTTTAAGGTTACACTTGCAAGTGTAAACCAGTTTGATTATTTGTCAATGTTTTAAGGTTATTTTTGGTGATATTTGTTCATATTTATTTTTCTTTGATGATATGTAAGAAAATCACCAATCATTTATTAGAGGTAATATCGCAATGAATGAAGTAGCAAAAGAGAAAGAGAGGGAGCCTTTCGGCCCCCTTCTGTACGC
>SAAM01000359.1 GCA_009929415.1 Clostridia bacterium
ATAGACATAAACTGGGACGACAGAAAAGCGCAGAATCTTGGCGCATATGTAGGAAAGCAGGTTATCCTGGGTATAAGACCAGAAGAGCTTCATGATGACCAGAGCATCGAAGATTCTCAGAATCTCAGCCATGTGGACGCCTTTGTAGAGCTCTCAGAGCCGATGGGATCGGAGATATATCTTTACGTGACCATAAACGGGGAAAAGAACATAGCCAAGATACCGCCAAGGAGCAGCGCAAGACCTGGAAACACAATAAAGCTGGGAATAAACACGAATCAGATTCATCTCTTTGATATGGAAACAGAAAAATCAATAGCAGTGAGGTAGAAAATGGATATAGAAAAAATAGTGAAAGCAGCGCAGAAAAAAGCCCGGACGAGCCACGGAAAGGATCTTTCAGAGGCAAATGCATGGCAGCTGCACGACGCGCTCTCATCGTCGGTAATGGAAGCCATAGGGCAGTCATGGATGAAACACTCAGGAGAAAAGGACAGAGGCCGCAAAGCCGCATATCTTTCAGCGGAGTTTCTTGTGGGAAGGGCAGTTCAGAACAACCTGCTCAACCTTGGCATATCCGAAAAGCTTCAGAAGGAGCTTTCGAAAAAGGGCACAGACCTCAATATCCTCGAGGACGTCGAAGATGCCGCACTTGGAAACGGAGGGCTCGGGAGGCTCGCGGCCTGCTTCATGGAAAGCGGCGCCACCATGGGACTTCCGCTCGACGGATATGGGATAAGATACAGATACGGCCTGTTCAGGCAGAAGCTTGAGGATGGCTTCCAGAAAGAGGAGGCGGATGATTGGGCAAAGCACGGAGATCCGTGGTCAGTGCGAAGGGATGAGGACACGGTAAGGGTCGATTTTGCAGACTACAGCGTGCTTGCAGTGCCTTATGACATGCCGATAATAGGATATGGGGGAAAGAACATATCAACTCTGAGGCTTTGGCAGTCAGAGCCTCTGACAGAATTCGACTTTGCAAAATTCAATGACCAGCAGTACGACCTCGCAGTCCAGGCCAAAAACCGCGCCGAGGATATATCAAGGGTGCTATACCCAAATGACGATGCCCTCGAAGGCAAGAAACTTAGATTCCGCCAGCAGTACTTCTTCAGCAGCGCAGCCCTTGCTGACATGGTGAGGATATTCAAAAGAGAGTATGGATCAGACCTTTCGAAATTTGCAGATTACAATGCAGTCCAGCTAAATGACACGCATCCGGTCATAGCCATACCTGAGCTAATCAGGATACTGACAGATGAGGAAGGCATGGGATTTGCGCAGGCGCTTGAGATAAGCAGAAAGACCTTCGCATATACTAATCACACCATAATGCCCGAAGCCCTCGAAAAATGGGATGCAAGGCTCATCAAGTCGCTCGTTCCAAGAGTGTATGAGATAATAGAGATGATACATGCAGCCTTCGAGCAGGAAAAGCTGGAGCTCATAAGGCAGGACAAGATATCCAAGGCCCTTGCTCACCGGACAAAGATAATAAGAAACAGGACAGTCCACATGGCGCATCTCGCCATATATGGAGGCAGCTATGTAAACGGCGTGGCAGCAATCCACACAGAAATAATAAAGCATGATACCCTCAGGGACTGGTACCAGCTCTACCCTGAAAAATTCCAGAACAAGACCAACGGAATAACCCAGAGAAGATGGCTGGCGCTATGCAACAGAGAGCTTTCAGACATGATAAGCCGCAAGCTCACAAACAGGGACTGGATAACAGACCTGACTCAGCTCAAGGCACTCGAGGTATTCTCAGATGATGAGAAGGTGATAGAGCAGTTCAGCCAGATAAAGGACCTCAAGAAGCAGCAGCTCGCACAATATATAATGCACAGGGAAAACATAGAGATAGATCCGGCCAGCATATTCGACATCCAGATAAAGAGGCTTCATGAGTACAAGAGGCAGCTGCTCAATATCCTGACCATACTCTATATCTACAGGGAGATAAAATCAGGCAATCTGAAAGACTTCCACAAGACCACCTTCATATTCGGCGGGAAATCAGCGCCGGGATACAGGCGGGCGAAGAGCATAATAAAGCTCATAAACGAAGTCGCAGCGCTCATAGACAGCGATGAAGAGGTAAGAGACATAATCAAGGTCGTGTTCGTCTCAAACTACAATGTATCCTATGCCGAGAAGCTCGTTGCAGCAGCAGACGTGTCAGAGCAGATATCAACGGCAGGCACCGAGGCCAGCGGCACAGGCAACATGAAATTCATGCT
>SAAM01000360.1 GCA_009929415.1 Clostridia bacterium
GTAATCTTATCAGACTGAATAAGAAGAGCCGTGTGACGGGAGACTGTCACGCACGGTTCTGTGAGAGGCTTGAGCTGAAATGCTCAGGCCTACTCGACTCAAATTGCATCTATCACCCCCATCTGTCATTAAACATCACCCTGTCATACAACAATTTAACCCTAAAAATGATAGATGACAGATCAAATTCGAGAAAATCATACCGTATGGAAGTTAATGCTTCAACATTTCAAATATTTCGGTTAGAAGTTTAACTCTGGTTGTTTCCCCTGCACCGACAGATAATTTCCGTCCTGCCAGTAAACTCCATTGCTTGATGGTTTCGGCATCCACAGGATCATTCAGGCGGGCTTCCCAATCGGGTAAATAACCGCGTAATCCCATAGCCTGAACCAATGCAAAGTGAGGATTGTCCGGTAACACGTCCTTGTAATAAATCAACGTTGCATGCTGCAGGAGTAACTCTGTTTGAAGCAGATTGATGTCTACATTTCTTACTTTAACATCCTTATCTATTGCCACAGAGGCGGCAATACCTGCAGCCTGTCCCATTGCCATCCAACAAGGCTCCATGCGAAGCGTAGAAAAACCGATATGAGATCCGGAAACTGGTACAGGTAACAGAAGGTTATCAACACTTTTGGGAACTATAACACCGTAGGGTACCGTATAAACCGCCGTTGGATAACTTAAAAAACCATCCAAATGAATCCTCCCCTTCTCTCTTTTCAGTACGGCGTGGGAATCCAACGCGTAATGACTTGCTGTTATGCTATTGGCATAGACGGGAGGACGACTTCCGGCACTAACCGGAACAGCATCCTTTGCTGTAAAAAAATGAAGACCTTCAAACCGTCTGCCTTCACGCACATATACCTGTCTTGGAAAATTTCCGTTATCAGCATATTCGTCTTTAGCCAATCCCCATTTTAAAGCCTCCTTTCTAAAATGAGAAGGCAGCTCCGCATCATTCTGTGCAAACCAAATCAGACCAAGGGTATATTCCTTCAAACGCTGTGCATAACGGTCTCTCCACTCCCAGTTTGCTGTAGGCCATGGCCAGTTCTCTTCCGGAAGATCTGTAGAAATAAAGGCCCGGTGTTGATTATTCGCATCCGTTTTACTATTTGGTACCGATACCATGTTTGTTATTTTATGGATACCCCAAACATCGCCCGGTAATTGGGTTGGTTGCCCCTTGAGGATTAACATCCGGTTTTTATCCATCATTTCCGATGTTACCTGCATCATGTCTACCTGCGTATTTCGTCCTGTAAACACATCCTCAATAAGTGATACATATTCGCTTCTGTTATAGTTTGCCGGCTTCTGTACGGTAGTTTTATTTGACGGATTATTGGTCAGACATAACCGGTAATTATAAGCCTGCACGGCATTATCGGGCTGAAAAGTAGTACCCTGTGCTTCGGGACCACCCCAGAATTTATAGATCTTACCTGCACCAGGTTCATTAAACTCATCTTTTCCTTCTCTGCCAATCCGAAACGGAACGTTGGCAGCAGCCCCCAAATCGCCTTCGTAAGTGGCATCAAGAAATACAGAAGCACTATACTCCTCAACAACGTTGGTCAGCCTGTTCAATACTCTAATACATTGAATCCGGTCATTATACATATCCAGATTTACCGGATCAGAATCAAACTGACGCATCGTAAGAACCGTTATCTTACTTTTGTATTCGTCCAACATCTCATTAAAGACCTTAGTCGCTACAGATGGTTCAAAGTGATATCCGTCACTGCAATCCTTTACTTGTTGCGAATCTTTTCCATAGGTTTGTACATAATGATCTTTAATCCGGTTTACAAACTCAAGGAATAATCCGGTTGTAGCCATTCGCGTCGCAATATCTGTCGCGCCCAGCCCATTGGCCGGAAGTCCTCCTATATAGGCGGTCCTTTCCAGAATAACTGAACTTTTGCCCATTCTGGCTGCGGCGATAGCTGCCGTAATTCCTCCCGGATTACCACCCACAATAACCAGGTCGTATTTGCCTTGTGCCGACAGATTAAAACTGAATAAAAAAATTAGTAAGAAATATACTATCTGTTTCATATCAATCCGGATTAAATTAACTGTTTAAAATCTCATTCGCATAGCGGGCATAATGTCCCTGTAAACCTTCAGCATATTTTTTCAGTATCTTCTCTCCCATTCCATCTTGATCGCCACAACCATACAATGCCCGGGCAAGATGCAGCTCCTTGAGCGCCCTGTTACGGGTA
>SAAM01000361.1 GCA_009929415.1 Clostridia bacterium
GCCTCAGCGGACGGTTCCTGGGGGAGCTTCACTGATTTACGCTGCTGCCTCGCACCACACGGCAGCTCTCTGAAAACTCAGTCAGTTACTTTACCCATTCACAACCTTTTTTTATTGTTTTTTAGCTTGTGGTAGATTATATATTCAAAATTTCAGTTTGTCAATGGACTTTTTTAAATTTTTGGAATATTTCAAATCAATAAAAAAGCGTGAAAACGATTATCTGAAAATAAAACGCCGTGTAAAAAACAATAAAAATAAATTTTCACTTAAGTCCGTTTCAGAGCCTAAAGGCTGTATTCATTAACGAGAGATGCAAGCGAACTGACCATATCCTCGAGGTTTGCTATGGAGTCGGAAATCTCCTTCATGGAAACGCACTGCTCCTCGGTGGATGAGCCTATCCTGTTTACAGAATCTGCCATTCCTGTTATGGAGCTGTTTATGGCCCTCACTGACGAAACCACTCTTTCCTTGAGCGAGTCTATCTCGGTTATGTCGCCGTGTATCACCTGTATGTTCTCTATGGTGCTGTCTACGGAGCTGCTTATCTCGCTGTAGGATTCACTCGAGATATCAAGGCTCCTCTTTACATCATCGATGAGCTTTCTTGACGCAGAAAGCTCCTTTTCAACTTCGGACATGTTGAGCATAAGGCCATCTACTATTTCCTGGATCTTGTTAGTCGAATCCGAAGATTCCATTGCGAGGCTCTTTACCTGGGTCGCGACTACCGCAAAGCCTCTTCCGTGCTCCCCGGCTCTTGAAGCCTCTATGGATGCGTTGACAGAGAGTATGTTGGTCTGTCTTGCTATATGGTCAATGGATTTCAGGATGGACTCGATGAGCTGAGATTTTCTTGTGAGCTCGTCTATCTTTGCACCCACGGTATCTGCGGATATCTGGTATCTTTCGAACTTATCAGAGAGCTCTTCATTAGCTCTTGAGCCCTGTATGTTCTTTTCCTTCATCAGCCTTGATTTTTCAAGAGTAAGGTTGAGCTTGTCCGTAACGCTGTCGATCTTCTGCGAAAGGATATCCGTCATTTCATAGGTGCTGCTGCTCTCAAGAGACTGAAGCGACGCCTGAGCCGAAAGCTGCTGTGTATTTTCTGATATCTCGGAGCTTGCAGTGCTTACTTCTTCTATGGACATGTTTATCACGGATGATGCAGCTTCAAGCCCGGATGAAGCGGATTTTATGTTCGAGGTCATGGACCTTATTGTATCTGTCATCTGATTGAAGGAATGGGCGAGAAGTCCTATCTCATCTCTTCTTTTCACCTTGACAGGCTCGATGTGAAGGTTCTTTCCTGCGACCTGGCTGGAGGCAGCTGCTATCCTTGAAACGGGTCCGGTGATGGATCTTGCAATAAACATTATTATGAGCACCATTATTATAAGAGAGATAAGAGGGATCATGATAGAGAGCCTCGTAAAATGCTGAAGATCTTCGTATGCATCTCTTGAATCATAATCGACGCCGACTATTGCAATAACCTCTCCGCCATCGTCCATTACAGGGTAATATGAGCTTATCAGGATGTCTTCCTCTCCGTATTTTTCAATCTTGTCTCCTACATAGGGCTCTCCGCTCCAGGCATAATCGTAATCTGCTGATGCAGGCTCTGTATCTCCTATGTGAGATACATCGGTTCTGTCAGACCCGTCTGCAATATACATGAAATCCCCGTTTTCGGCTTTTCTCATGGCATATATGTACTTGGCTCCAGTGAGCTCCTTGATGTAGTACAGCGTGCTCTGTGCTCTTTCATAGGAAGCCGTCTTTTCATCCTCCAGTGTCTGAAGATTATCGAGATCTTTCACAATCAGCTGTTCAGACGCTATCTTTGCGATCCTGAATGCATTTTTTCCCGTGCTCGTGGTTATAATGTCATAGCTCGTCATGTAAAGCAGTGAGGAAAGAACAACCACGGTCAGTATGAAAACCCCTGACAGTACAAGGGTCATTTTAAGTTGAAGAATGTTTCTGAATTTGGTGTTTTTGTCTTTCATGGACAATCCCTCGTTTATTTGTCAGCAAAAAAATGCTGAAATTTGGTAAATAATTATATCATGAACTTGTTAAAATTTAAATAATAATATTCTGATTTATATAAATATTTTTTATGATTTCATATATTAACCTGAATTATTCATGATGATTCAAAATTGATTTTTAAATCATACAATTAACATTAAACAACTAATCTTTCGGATTTCATAAAAAAAGCGTAGCTT
>SAAM01000362.1 GCA_009929415.1 Clostridia bacterium
TCAGCCTCAAATGGAAGCTGTTCATGTATCTTCTGAGCTTCAGCGCGATACTTCTTATAATCCTCTGGCTCTTTCAGATAGCCTTTCTCGACGAATTCTACAGGCAGGTAAAGACCTCTGAGCTCAGAAAGACCGTGGCAGAGGCAGAGGCTCACATAAAGGGGCCGCTGTACTCGGGCGAAGACTCGGAGCTTCCGGCTGTCGGAGAGCTTTCTTATATGGAAACTCTTTCGGATATGCAGGCAGTCGTGAGGGAGCGGGATCTTGACATAGAGATAGTAGACAGCAGCGGCAATACGCTGTTCTCTGCGCAGGGAACAAGAGAGCCCATCCTAAGCAGGATATCGGCGCTGGACAAGTATGACATATACGATCAGACGATAAAGAGCGGAGGAAATCTCACGGGATTTCTCAGCCGCCATGACGAGCTTCCCCTACAGGAAGGAAGGCCGCCGTTTGTCGACAACATCATATACTGCGAGATACTGAGCCTCGAAGATTCACAGAGCATCATGATAATGGCGAGTACGCGGATAGTGCCGCTCGATGCCACCACAGACACGCTCCTTACCCAGCTTTACTTCATAACCGCGCTGATGATAATATCCTCAGTAGCGCTTGCATTCATGATTTCAGGCAGGATAGCGAGGCCCATAGAGGAAATAAACCAGAGCGCAAAGCTCCTGTCAAAGGGAAACTATGATGTCACCTTCAGCGGAAAAGGCTACAAGGAGATAAAGGAACTTTCAGACACGCTGGCCGCAGCAGCCACAGACCTCGGAAAGGCTGAAAACTACAGGCGCGAGCTTCTCGCAAATGTATCCCACGACCTTCGCACTCCGCTTACCCTGATTGGGGGATATGCAGAGGCCATGAGAGACCTCCCGGGAGAAAACAACGCTGAAAATGCGCAGATAATAATAGATGAGACCAGGCGTCTCTCAGAATTCGTAAATGACATGCTCGAGATAAGCAAGCTCCAGTCAGGAGCCCGGGAACCAAGCCTCAGGAGATTCAGCCTCACGGACATGCTCGCGTCGATGACCTCGACCACTGCGGAGCTCCTGAGGGTAGAAGGCTACGACATCAGCTTTGAGAAGAACGATGAGGATATCGAGATAGAGGCAGACGAAAAGATGATATCCCAGGCATTCTACAACATCCTCATAAACGCAGTCAACTACACAGGCAGCGACAAAAAGGTCACCGTGAGTCAGGTCCGCCTGCCGGATACAGTGAGGATAGAAGTCTCAGACACAGGAGAAGGAATTTCCGAGCAGGAGCTTCCGCATATATGGGAAAGATACTACAAGTCAGACAAATCCCACAACAGAGCCATAAAAGGAAGCGGCCTCGGACTCTCAATAGTGAAATCCATTGCAGAGCTTCACGCAGGAAGCTGCGGCGCAGGATCAGAGCCGGGAAAAGGCAGCACCTTCTGGATAGAGATACCGCTTTATGATCATTCAGGCCCCGCATAAGCGGGGCTTTTCTGCGTACGAAATTAATCCGTCAAAATCATATCAAAATGTTCAGTTCCTTACGAAAGCATGTTATAATTAGGTATCAGGTTAGGGGGTGTCAGAACTGATAAGAAGAGAATATGCCGAAAGATACATAGAAAAATATGAAAAAAGCAAAGCTGCCGGGGACGTGATGGCTCAGATAACCTGCTGCTCAAAGCTGGCATGCATATTCAGCCGTATCTGCAACACAAAGCACAACAGCAAGCTGTTCTGCACAAAGGAATTTGACAAAAGGCTGCAGGAGCTGCTCAGCTATGATGCCGTGTTCTCATCTCTGGAGCTGGCAAGGATACACCTTCTCAGGACTGAAAAAAGCCTCAGAGAAGGCGCTGCAGAAGAGGCGGCAGGGCTCAGGCCGCATACATGCCAGAAGATATCAGTTTTATTCCGCAGATGAAGCTTTTTCAAGAGCAGTCCGTGAATCCGAAAATACAGGCAACCTTTCCCTTGTCCCGGAGATCCTCATAGACTGGGGAGAGCTCGAAATAAAGAGATACAGATATGACGAGGCAAAGCAGAACAACTATCAGCAGGCATATGAATACTTCATCAGGGCACAGGAATTTGCGGACAGCCGTGAAAAGCTCTCATCCCAGAGCAGCGCCCAGGCCAGATACGGCGGACGCTTCAGACCTTGACCACGGCATAAGGCAGGTGGACGAAATGCTCTACAGAGCCAAACAAAATGGAAGGAACCGTGTTGAATATAATGGA
>SAAM01000039.1 GCA_009929415.1 Clostridia bacterium
ATTATTATCCATACTATCATGAGGAGCACGGATGTCAGGGTGAGCACGAGGAAGCTGCTCCACCTCATTGATTCTTCCATTATCTCGCTCTTGTCTATCACTGATACGTAATTCCAGCCACTGTATGGAGACTCGTATCTGTTCATTACTTTTGTGACATATCCTCCATCGCCTTTGAAATCGCTCTCAAAGAACTCTCCATCCATATCCTTTATCTCCCCATATGACTGAGGAAGTACATCTGATGACTTTTTCATGAGCCATGAGGGGTTTCCAGGAGAGTTTATGAATACATCGTTCTGGCTGAGTATGCTTATATATCCGGTTTCGCCGTACCTTATCATGCTTATGTTCTTCATGAAGTCCTGTATGTTTATGGTTATACTAAGTACTCCTACAGTCTTTCCTTCGCTTACTACCCTTTTGTCTATGCTGACTACTGCTTCTTTGCTTACACTGGTTATGTATGGCTCGGAAACAGCGGTTCCTTCTCTCTCCAGGGCGTTTTTGTACCAGTCCCGCTCTCTCGGGTCATATGACTCCTGTGGATTGAACTCCGGGTATTCCACATATCCGCCGTCCGAGGTCCCGTATGAAATGAAGGATATTTTGGTATTATTTTCCTTTATATTCTTAAAGAGTTCATATATCTCTTTTTCCTTCTGTGAAGGTTCCTGAGTGAGTATCTGAGGTGAAAAATCCGTGTAATTCCTGAGGCTTCCCTCTGCAGTCTTCAGCCGGCTGTCTGCCGATACCGTGCTTCCGAGGTCCTCCATATTTTTGAGTATGGCTTCGTCTACATATTCAGCCATCTGCATGAGCATTATCTTGTTGCTTTCTATGTTGTTTTTATACATCCACTGGCGTGAGCTGTATACGATGTACATTCCTCCTATGAGGCTGGGGATTATCCCTCCAAGTATTATTCCGGCTATGAGCTTTTTTCTAATTGAACTGTTCTTGAACATTCCGCACCTGTTTCCATATCGTTTTCGTAAGTTTCAAAATAACTATTTATCATTATATCATTAATATCGACAGCGTTGGCAAATGTTTTAAGGGCTGATCAAAAATAATCGTTCGTGTTTTTTGTCATTTTTCAGTCCCTGCTTATGGCAAATTGACATATGGCAGTGTCAAATATTTTCATCAATTGTCAGCAATAATTGTCAAAGTAATTTTTATGATTTGCTTCTGTGTTGATATTCCGCGGTTTTGAATAATTACGCCTTTGTTGTGTCAATTTTCTGAATTTGGCATGATTAATGCTTATTATAAGGTATACAAATATAAAGGAGGAAAAAATCTATGGATGTTTCTTATGGAATCTTATGCCTGCTTCCCCCTGTGATTGCAATATCTCTTTGCTTCATCACAAAGCAGGTGCTCATCTCACTTTTTGCCGGACTCTTTACTGGGGCTCTTGTTATCTCCGGATGGAATCCAATATCGGGGGTTACATATTCGCTTGCGGTCATAGTTGAAAACATGACTGATCCTGACAATGCCATGCTGCTTCTTTTCACTATGTTCATGGGGGTTGGTATCTCTTTTATCTGGAGACTAGGCGGGAGCTTTGCCCTTGCGGAGGCTGCCAAGAAGAAGTTCAAGAAGCGCCGCTCTGTATGCCTTGCCACATGGGGCCTTGGAATGGGTACATCTATAAACGACTGCCTGGTTGCTGCGGTAGATGGCAATGTCTTCAGAGACATCTGCAAAGAGTACCGGATATCTTCTGAAAAATTCTCTTATGTCCTTGATTCTACTGCGGCTCCGGCGGCGGCTATATTCATATCTGACTGGATAGCATATCAGATAGGCATGATAGGACAGGGACTGGATGTTGCCGGAATAACTGAAATCCAGCCTGTTGCTGCATATATCCAGAGCATACCTTTCAACATGTATTCCATACTTACGCTTATTTTTGTAGGAATCCTTATGTATACCGGCAAGGATTATGGCCCTATGCTAAAGGCTGAGATGAGATGCATGACCACTGGAAAATTCACAAGAGATGGCGCCAATCCTATGCTAAATGTCGGCTCTGATCTTGGTGAACCAAAGAAGACCAAGCCTATGATAAGATCCTTTGTGCTTCCTATTGCGCTCGCTCTCATAACTATACTCGTGGGTATATTCTGGACAGGAAGAGAGGCTCTGCCTCAGGGAATCATGGCAGTCCTTGAGACATGTGATGCAAGGTCTGCGCTGTTGTGGGGGTCTTTTGTGATGGCGCTTACCGGTATCGTAATAGCGCTTTCAAGCAGGATAATGACTTTTGATGAAACTATGACCTGTATAGTTGATGGATTCAAGCTGATGGTACTTACCGGGGCGATACTCATCATGGCCTGGTCTCTTGGTTCCATAACAAAACAGCTTGGACTTGCTCAGTATGTTATACATCTGATTGGCGACAATATACCATTTGGACTGCTTCCACCAATTGTACTGCTTCTTTCCATAGGGGTTGCTTTTGCAACGGGTACTTCGTGGGGAACAATGGCTATCATGACTCCGCTTGCTATTCCTCTTGCTTATTCTCTCACTGGAGATGTTACGGTTGCCATTGGAATGTCTGGCGCTGTGCTTTCAGGAGCCATCCTGGGAGACCATGCTTCTCCTGTGTCTGACACGACTGTAATGGCTTCGATATTCTCAGGGGCAGACCATATAGACCATGTGCAGACTCAGCTCCCATATGCGCTTACTGTAGGTGGTGTTATAGCTGTACTCTATACCATCTACGGCTTTACGAGGATAAGTCCTCTCCTTCTTCTTCCTATTGGAGTAGTTGCACTCATAATTCTGCAGAACGTGCTTCACAAGTACTATATCAGAAAGTATGATATGGATGAGAACTATGCTCACTCAATGATAAAGGATATTGTAGAACACAATTTTCAGGATACTGAAGATTCTGAAGCACTTTCTTAGTTAGTGAATTAAAAACCTGATGCCCGGGATTAATCATCCTCTGGCATCAGGTTTCTTATTGTCCTGACATTAATAATGCCTGGCTATTCTGCTCTGTAAATAACGTATTCTCTGTAGCCTGTCACTACGCTGAGATATCCGCTGAGCCTTTCATCTGTCTCCCGGTCTCCCGTGTCTAGTATGAAGGGTCTTCCTCTCAGCTCTGCAAGCTTGTTTCTGGATGCCGCTATTATTATGTCGTCTCTGTCTATCTTCTCAAGCACACGGCTGCTTATCTGCTGATTGCCTCTTCCAAGTATTATGCCCTGACCTCCGATAGGCGTCAGTATGAGCTTTATATTCTTATCCGGGTATTCCTCTATCAGTTTCAGTATATCTTTTTCTGAAAGATCTTCTGCAACAAGGCTTCTGTTCATTACTGCATCTATGCCTATGAGGGTATATGGCAGGTTAAGGGTCTTCATTATATGGCTTGTAGTGGATCCCGGGCCTACAAGATAGATTGCGTCCTCCTCCATGGAGTCTGTTATGTCCCAGGCTATTGACTGCTGACTGGCCGCGTCTGAGGGCTGGCTGCCTGACTTTTTCCCCTGTAGGAGCCTGTTGTCAAATGGCACCTTCATATATCCGTAAAGCCTTGATGATACTGCTCCCTGTCTGTAGAGCTCCTCGTCTATATCCATGACTTCAGCAAGCCTTGTTCCCCTCAGCTCTCCTGTTATGAATCTCCTCAGGATTATGCCGGCATACTCCGGTTTCTGAGCAAATACCGCGGAGTGAATCTTGACCCCCGCGGGTATGCCAATTACTGTTACCTTATCCCCTGCTATATCTAGCACGTCTCTTGCCGTGCCGTCCCCGCCTGCAAAAATAACTGCGTCTGCTTCTCTTCTGATGAATTCCCTGCACAGCTCTCTGGTGTCTTCTGAATTTCCCTGAACAGTCATGTCAATTATCTGAGGAGATAGCCCTGCCATTACGGCCTCTTCTTCTCCAAGCGGCCCGGCTGCGCACATCAGGATGAACTCGGATTCGATGCCCTTAAGCGCTTCGAGTGCTTTTGCCGCTCTTGCCGGAGAGCTCGGCCTTGCTCCTCTTCTCAGAGCTTCTTCAATCATCCCGTCTGTACCCTTGAGACCCGTGCTTCCTCCCATTCCTGCTATGGGATTTACTATAAGCCCTATCTTCTTCAATATAGATCTCCTTATCAGGAAGCGACATAGAATATTCTATGCCGCTCATTTTTTACTTGTATTTTTTATTGTAGCTTCTCCATGTTACTGCCCATTTCTGTGGATCGTCCATTCCTGACTCGTCCACCTGATGCGACACGCTTCTGTGTGGGGCATCCTTGAATATTTCAGGATTTTCGTATGCTTCGCTGAATACGTGCTTCAATATCGCGATATACTCGTCGAGGTCTGCCTTTGAAGGTGACTCTGTAGGCTCCAGTGTTGCCGGCTCAGGTATATAGTATGGGTGATGGCTCGTCCAATAGTGGGTTCCAAAGTCCATCATTCTTCGCTGTACGTCTCCGCTTGTTATTCCTGTGTCGTTGAACATTTTTTCAAGGGTATATCTTACCTGCTCTATACGCTGCTTTCCTTCTATATAAGGTGCGTCCACGCAGTCGATTTCCATTAGCTTCCTGAACAGATAGTTGTTGTTGAGCACTGCTACCTTGGCGACCTCATAGAGGCCTTCTGCGCCAAGACTCCTTATCCATGTGTATGCCTTGAGCACCACCTGCGCGACTCCGCTGAAGCTCCTTATCTTTCCTATAGAATCAGGACGGTCATAATCGAGTCTGTAGCTCCCTTCTTCAAGCTGGATAACGGGAACAGGAAGGAATCTTTCAAGCTCTTTTGTGACTCCGAGCGCTCCGCATGCCGGTCCTCCGCATCCGTGAGGTGTGGAGAAGGTCTTGTGAAGGTTGAAGAAGCACATGTCAAATCCCGCTTCCTTTGCTCTTGTTACTCCAAGCAATCCGTTGGCATTTGCCTGGTCATAGCAGCATAGTCCGCCGTTCTCATGCACAAGCTTTGTGAACTCAAGGATATGTCTGTTGTATACTCCTGTATCCTCAGGGTTTGCTATAAAGAATGCTGCTGTACGCTCTGATACTGCCGCTCTGAATGCTTCAAGGTCTGGATATCCGTCCTTGTCCGGAAAGATGTATTTTATCTTATAGCCTGCCACTGCAGGTGCTGCTGCATCTGACGGATGTGAATATATCGTTGTTATTATCTCGTCCTTTATTTCTGCATTTCCATTTTTCTCATGATATGCTCTCACAAGCGCTGCCATTGCATATATCGCCTGGCTTCCTCCTGATGGCTGGAAAGTGAATCTGTCCATGCCTGATATGGCCTGGAGGGATCTGTCCATTTTGTACATCACCTCAAGTATTCCCTGAGTCGTAGAAGGGTCCTGCTCCGGATGAAGCTCTGTGATCTTTGGGCTCCTGGCGATTATTTCATTTACCTTAGGGCTGTATTTCACTGTACATGTGCCCTGTCCTATCTCAAGGTTTACGTCTGCTCCCAGAGTCTCCTGAGAGAGCCTTGTATAGTGCCTGAGGACTCTGTGCTGTGCCACCTCCGGAAGCGCCGGCGGCTGTTTTCTTCTCAGATTTTCAGGTATTGCGGATTCGGCAGCTCCTACCTGTGATTCTATGTCTCTGCCCGCTCCAGGCACTATTATTCCTCTCTCGCCCGGAGTGCTCAGCTCGAATATTATCGGCTCATCCCATTTTGCCTGGTGAAAATCTCTTACCAGAGCGCTTCTGTCTATCTTCTTCATATTAGCATCCTCCCTTCACTGCATCGCCAAGTGCTTTTACAAGACTGTCGATGTCTTCTTTTGTATGGATCTCTGTGACGCAGTAAAGCGCGCACTGTCCAAGCTCCGGAAACTCCTGTGAAAGGTCTTTTCCGCCAAATATATTCTTTTCGAGCAGCCTGCTGTTTATTTCGCTGACCGTCTTTCCTGTTCTGCCAAAGTCAACTACGAATTCCTTGAATCCGAAGCTGCCGAATCTGAGCGATACATTCTCCAGCTTTGATATCTCCTGCTTTGCATAGAGGTTCTTCTGTATTATGCTGTTTCCTGTTTCCTGCATTCCCTTTGGACCCATTGTCGCAAGGTACACTCCCGCTGTGATTCCCCAGAGCGCAGCCTGCGTACCTACGTATTCTTTTCCCTTTTCTCTGTGGTGTCCGAAGGATGTCCTGTCATATGCTACGTCCCCGAACCCGTACTCACCCTCTTTTATTGTAGGCGCTATCCCGAACAGCCTTGAAGGGTATTCCATTACGTATCTTTCTTCATCCATGGTAGCCATGAATCCGCCCTGGCCGCCTCCGTAGTTCATGTGTATTCCAAGCGGCTGAAGGTCTCCGCATATTATGTTCGCGCCCCATGCCCTTGGTGATTCGAGCACTCCCAGAGCTATAGGGTCTACCCCTGCCACAAGCTCTGCGCCTGCTCCGTGAGCTATATCTGCTATTTCTTTTCCCTGAGTCTCCACGAATCCAAGGTATGAAGGATATTCAAAATATACTGCGGCTGTGTCCTGTGATATCTTTGACCTGAGATCCTCAAGGTCCATGAGACCTGTCTTCGGGTCATATGCCAGCTTTATTATATCAAGGTCTGACTTGCAGTAATTGATCATAGCGCTCAGCCTGTCAGGTGATGAAGTGCCTGCGACAAGCACCTGCCTTCTTCCTGTCATTCTTGCTGCCATCCTTACTGATGTTGAAGCTGCCTGTGCCCAGTCCATCGTAGGCACGTTGACAACTTCCATGTCAACAAGCTCTGCGACCATGCTCTGGTATTCAAACAGCGACTGAAATCTCCCAAAATCATTGTACGGCTCTCCCCCGTATGCGGTAAGGAACTCTCCTCTGCTGTTTATCTCGTCGCAGATCGCCGGCACATAATGAGGCCAGCATCCGGCTCCAAGGAAGCACAGATTCTCGGTGCAGTCCCTGTTCTTTGAAAGCACTGACATCATATGTCTCCTGAGCTCATATTCTGAAGGAATGGCTTCTTCCATTTCCATCGGCGCCTTGAGCTTTATCTCCTCCGGCACCTCCTCATGAAGCTCCTCCAGGGAGCTTAGTCCCAGATACTGCAGCATCTCTTTCTGAACAGCAGGGTCTGAGTTTGGTATATATGGGTGGTTCTTGAATCCTCTCATCGATCTTTCCTCCTCTTTTTATTTTCCTGTTTTTCAGGGTTTTCTAAGCGATTCCGCCTCCGTCTACTACAAGCGCGGCTCCCGTTACCCAGCTCGAAAGGTCACTTGCCAGATAAAGCACTGCATTGGCAATGTCTTCAGGCATTCCGATTCTTGAAAGCGGTCTTCCTGTGCCACAGTCCTTAAGATATTCATCCTGTGACTTCTCGTCTTTCACGAGCCCCGTCTGTACTCCTTCGTCCCTCAGCATCGCTGTATCTGTGTCTCCCGGATTCACCGAATTCACTCTTATCTTCTTTGGCCCGTGATCTATTGCCATGGCTCTTGTCACATTGACAATTCCACCCTTTACCGCGCAGTATGCCGCTGCCAGATCTCCGCCCTTGAGCCCCCAGCCTGAACCGGTGTTTATGATGCTTCCGCCTCCAAGCTCTTCCATTACAGGTATAGTATATTTAGAGAACAGGAAGAGTCCCTTCAGCCCTACATCCAGCACGAAATCCCATTCTTTTTCTGAAAGATCCGGTATGGATTTTCTTACAGTTACTCCGGCATTGTTGAACAGTATGTCGATGCGTCCGAATTTCTCTTTTACAGCTTCAACCGTAGCCTTTACCTGAGCTTCGTCTCTTACGTCGCATTTGAAGAAGGCTGCCTGTCTTCCTTCTTTTCTTATCTCTTCGGCTCTTTCTTCTGCCGAATCACTGACATCCACCATTGCAACGGCAGCACCGTATGCCGAAAGAAGCTGAGCTGTCCCGAGTCCTATCCCTGACCCTGCTCCTGTGATTATAGCAACTCTTCCTGTAAGATCCAGCAAATCCTTTTTGTACAACATATTTAAGTCCTCCTATGTAATTTTTATTGTTTCTGTAATTATTTTGTTGCATAAATCGTGCCAACATTGCCACTTTTCTGATTTTTTAAAAGCATTCAGCTCCAATTTCACCTGAATCTGTTGCAGCATAAGAGATGCAACTTCTGAGAGCTGTGACATAAGCAATATTTTCATGGTGATTCTATATGGCGGATGTTTCATTCCCGGAATTTTTTGTCATATTTTATGTCAAGCGGACATAAGTGTGACAACTTTGGTGTCAAATGAGCTTTTTTATTGTCAATAATGTCAATTTGGTATATAATATCCAAATAATCTGAAAATTACTTATGTAAGGTGGTGCGATCTTGTATAATCTGGAAGAAATACGTTCATCTGTGCAGAGGCTGACAAACGGAATATCTCACTCCATGAAGGTTGAGATAGCTGTGTTTGACAGCAAGGCAAACCTGCTTTGCTGCAGTCCTGTCTATCTTAAGCGAAAGGGCAGGGCCGTTCATGCTCCCTCTATAAATGAGGTTATGAGCTATGGGAGCGTGCTTGTCAACCGCCCCGGGGAAATGGCATCCTGCATGGGCTGCAGGTTTAAGGACAACTGCCCTTCCACGATTGAAATACTCAGCTGCATAAAGGCTGACGGAGTGGTAATCGGAGTGATAGCAATGACTTCCTTCACAAAGGAGGGTCATCAGCGCATATCCTCGAACATACAGATGTATCAGGATGTCGTGACGGAAATATCCGGAATCATAGGAGATATTGCAGTGAATCTAAGCGGAGACGAAAATGTATTTAAGACAGAGAACTATGTAAACGGGATAATCGAGGTCTCCAGATCTTCGGTGATACTTACAGACTCCAACGGCGTAATCACTCACTGCAATTCCATAGCTGTAAGGAACATGCGCTCATGCGACCTTATGTCCTCTTCGCTCTGGCACATTCTTCCTGAAAAGATTGTCAAAAGGATACTTGCCGGCGAGGAGTTTTTTGAAAACGAGATATCTGTGAGAAACTACAGAGCAAGGCTTACCACAAGGAACATTGTCATAAATGACGCTGTATCTGCCATAGTCCTGAGGTTTTCAAACGAAAAATTCATAGATGAGGAGAGCCGGGACTGCCTCAGCCGAATAATCGGAGACAGCGGCGAGACAAGAAAGATTCATTCTCTTGTGAAGAAGCTTGCTGACAGCCCTACGCCAGTGCTTATAACAGGAGAGACCGGAACGGGAAAGGAGCTCGTGGCAAGGGCCCTGCATGAAAGAAGCAACAGGAAAAGCTATCCCTTTGTTGCCATAAACTGCTCGAGCATACCGGAGAATCTTTTTGAGAGCGAGCTCTTTGGATATGAGGAAGGGTCCTTTACCGGCGCGCGAAAGGGCGGAAAGATGGGAAAGATAGAGATGGCCCAGGGCGGTACGCTTTTCCTTGATGAGCTCGGCGAGATGCCTCTTCATGCGCAGCCAAAGCTGCTGAGGGTTCTGCAAGACTATGAGCTTGAGAGGGTCGGATCTACCGAAAAGATATCCCTGAACATAAGGGTAATAGCCGCTACGAACAGAGATCTCTCTGAAATGATGAAATCCGGCCACTTCCGGCAGGATCTATATTACAGAATAGGTGTCATGAATCTTGAGCTTCCTCCGCTGAGAGAACGCACCGAGGATATAATGCCGATAGCATATGACTACCTTAAAAATCTCAAATACCGCCTTGATACTCCGCTTGAAGGCTTTGATGACGAGCTTTCTGAGTTCATGATGAGATATAGATGGCCGGGAAACATAAGGGAGCTGCAGAATGTCATCGAGTATGCTGCAAATCTGTCTGAGGGCAGGATGATGTCTGTGAACGATCTCCCACCCGCGCTTGAGACTGCGATACGCGAGATTTCGTCTAGGCCTCCTGAGCTTGAAAGAGAAAGCCTTGAACAGGACCAGATACTCGATCTCCTCGATGAATACGGATATTCTCTTGAGGGGAAAAACAATATAGCGAAAAAGATGGGCATAAGCCTTCGCACGCTTTATCGCAGAATGGAAAAATACGGGATCAATTGATCCCGTATTTCTTACTCCCTGTTCAGAGTGTCTGAGTCTATGATATATTTTCCCTTGCGCTCCTTTATTATCTCAAGCACTCCGCTCTCGATAACTTTGTGGGAGCCGTTTTTTGAGTCTATCGCATAATATTCTATGTTGTAATCGTATGATGCCTTTTCCTCATCTTCATTGCTTCCCTCGCTGAGGCTCACCGAGATTATCACGTTGAGTATCTTCTTTGTGTCATTTTCCCTGAAATACTCGAGCCTTCTCGCAAATACTCCCTCAGTTTCGAATTTTTCAAGGCCTGATTCTGTGAAGTATTTTCCAAATTCATTTTCAAGATACTTCTGAAGCGCCGGCTCTGCCTGATCTCCCTCTCCCGGGAAATCTTCACCTGACTTTTCAAGGCTCTCGCTTAGTACCCTGCCCAGATATCCTTTTGTAAAGTCCTGCACCGAATCTTTTACAGGAAGCAGGGCGCAACCTGAAGTAAATGCTGACGATATAATGATTATCATGAGCAGTGAAATCAATTTATTGTATGATGAATTAAATTCTTTGCATCTCGATACAGTTTTCATAATTGCGGCCTCCCGGATGTTGAGCAAATACGGCTCTTTTCATGGTTATATTATTTAATATACCACATCTGGGAGTATCCCACTCATGTGAGCTATAAAAACTCCGTAGTTCGTGACCGGAACCTGCTGGTCTGTGCATCTTTTTATCCTTGATATTACGTTTTTGCGGTTGAGCATGCAGCCGCCGCAGTGGATGACAAGATCAAAGCCTGAGACGTTTTCCGGTATGTCATTCCCGCTCTTCCACGTGAAGCTTATATTTTCTCCGAATCTCTTTTTCAGCATCCCAGGAATCTTTATCCTTCCTATGTCTCCGTCAAGCGGATTGTGGCTGCAGGCCTCGAGTATCAGTATGTGGCTGTCCTCGCTGAGGCTGTCTATGGCAGAGGCTCCTCTTACGAATTCGTCTATGTCGCCCTTGTATCTTGCCATCAGTACTGAGAATGATGTTAGCATAGACTCTTTCGGGCATCGGTCCTTTACATATCTGAATACCTGCGAATCGGTTATTATAAGCTTTGGCGGATTTTTGTAAAGCGCAAGGCTCTCCTCCAGTTTGTCCGTGGTGACCACTGATACCAGAGCCTTGTGGTCGAGCAGGTCTCTGATGGTCTGTATCTGAGGAAGTATGAGCCTTCCCTTTGGGGCCTGTATATCCTGTGGCGCGACAAGCAGCACATGATCTCCGTCTTTTATGAGATGGCCCGTTATGGAATCCAGCTCATATTCTGAAGGGGCTATTTCTATGAGCTTCTGCCTGAAACCTTCTATATTAATGCCTTCTCTTGCGCTCACCATTACCGCCGGAAGATTGGCAAGCATTTCCGGAAGGTCTGACCTATGGGCGGCTGGATCGGGCGGCGCAGTTACTGTATCCAGCTTGTTTATCGTAAGCAGCACGGGTATCTTTTTTTCTTCGAGGTATCCCATCCACTCGATTTCTTCTGAAAAGTCCTTCTGGCCTGCTACTACTGTCAGGACTGCAAGGTCTGTCTTTGAGATGA
>SAAM01000363.1 GCA_009929415.1 Clostridia bacterium
TCCGTATTCAACAGCCAGGGTAATGAATCGCTTTATATGATAGCGGAATATGGAATCAAAATATATTTTACAGGATTTGTATTTGCTGGTATAAATATTGTAATGGCATCCTTCTTCGGTTCCATTTCATATACAGCCGAAGCGATGATGATATCTGTTCTCAGGAGCTGTGTGATACTCATTCCGGCAGTGCTGATTCTAAGCTCAGCTTTTCAAATGACAGGAGTATGGATATCTTTTATAGCCACGGAATTTATTGTAACTGTTTTTGCATATTATAAATCAGGAGGAATGAACAATGAAAAAATTTATTATCGAGAGCGAATTCTGGGATCTTTTTCCGAAAGCGAAGATAGGCGTGATTGTGTTTAAAGGGATTGACAACAGCGTAAAAGAAAAAGGAATGTACGCTGATCTTATCCTTGCTGCCGAAAAAGAAGCAATGACTCATCTTACTGCCGGGGATTTCAGCAGCAATGAGGTGATAAAAGTATGGAGAGATGCATTTCAGAAGTTTAAGACTAAAAAAGGCGCGAGGTCATCTATTGAGGCTTTGCTCAAGCGTGTTCACAAGGGAGATCATATTGGATATATAAATCCGCTTGTCGACATCTATAATTCAATCTCTCTCAAATATGCACTTCCATGCGGCGGGGAGGATATAGACACATTCGCAGGTGACATAAGGCTTACAAAAGCAGACGGGAATGAGCCATTCATAACGCTTGGCACAGAGGAGAATTCACCTCCTCATGAGGGCGAGATTGTCTACAAGGACGATGAGGGTGCAATATGCAGATGCTGGAACTGGAGAGAATCAGTAAGGACCATGCTTACCGAAAAAACGGAGAATGCATTTATGTGCATAGAGCTTGTTGATGACGCAAGAATCAAAGACCTGAGTGATGCGCTTAGTGAGCTTTCGGAGCTTGTGAAGGAGAATCTTGGTGGAGAGTATGAGATACATGTCCTGGATATTGATAACAGAGAAGCGGTAATTGGATAATATAAGGAGGATAAGGGATTGAACGGATTTTCATATAAAGAGGTATATATTGAAGAAGGAAGAAGAGTGCTTGAGGTAAATGTGCTTCCCGAAAAGTACTGTAATTTTGACTGCATTTTCTGTCCGATAGGCCGGTCTAACAACAAGGTTGACAAGCAGACGGCGTTTGAGGGGCATGAAGCTGCTCTGGAAGAGCTTGGAAACAGGATTGATGAGAGCGGCGCGGATCTTGTCTTTATAAATTCAAAGGGCGAGGCATTTGTAAATGAAAGGCTTGAGGAAATCATCAGGTTCATACAGTCAAAAGGAGCCTCTGTAAGGCTGCTGACCAATGGATACCTGCTTGGACGAGATGAATACAGAAGAATTGCAAATATATGCGAGGAAGTGCTTGGCGAGATAAAAGTAATAACAGAAGATGATTTCAAGAAAGTACAAAGGCCAGTAGATGGGTATACTATAGCTGAATATGTATCAAACATGGTATCTTTTAACAGACAGTATGATGGTAAATTCATATTTGAAGTCACCATCATAAAAGGATATAATGATGATGAGGAATCTGTACTCAAATTAAAGCATATAATCGATGAAATATCTCCAGATAAAGTCGTAGTTGTCAGGATGGATGATGACATATTCAGAAAAAAACTTGGAATATCAGATGAGAGATTTGAGGAGATAACAAAGACTCTTGCTCACAGTTAGCATATAAATCAGATAAGTTCCCTTTCAACCGAAATTATCTCTGCATCGGTGACGCTCTCTATGAAGTTTATCACATTATCAATTATGCTGTCGGCATGAGCGCTGTCGCCGGCTATGGCAGCAATGCCTATGACTATGCTCTGGTGGATATCCTGCATGTCGATTTCTGCGATCGATACATTGAACTTGTTTCTTACTTTTGAACACAGGCTTTTTACTATCATGCGCTTTTCCTTGAGAGAGTGGACCCATGATGCTCGCATGCTTATCGTGCATGTTGCTATTATCATCTTATTCTCCTTTTGATTTTTTAAGTTATTATCTGGCAATTCTGCTTTCGTTTAATATTACCCAAAAATATGAGGCATGATTGACAATCAGAAAGGTAAACAGTCAACTAACCCTCGACTAAAGTAGAAGGCTTGATGTGGACCCGTTTTTCGGGTCTATCAAAGGCCTGGTTGATTAGCCTGAGTGCTTAGGGCACTACGTTGTTTTTGTCATAACACCTATGG
>SAAM01000364.1 GCA_009929415.1 Clostridia bacterium
TATAAGGACGAAATGAGCCTTGGAAAAGCAATGGTCCGTTCAGATTTCGTTGACTTTTTCTGTGGCGTAATGGCCGAAAGGGTCAAAAAACCCGATATTATTGAAGAGATGCAAAGGTACTGTTCGAATATAACCTCGATAGCGAATATAAAATATCAGATGGGCAGCTATTATTTTAAAAGTTCGGTGGTGCCAAAGTTTCTTGCGATAATATCGCAAAACCAGCTCAAGGACCCTCTTGCATTTATCGAAAATGCTCCAGATATTGCAAGGTATACAGCGGTTGCTTACAATATTGTAATTTCAGAATATTACGCTGCGAGATATGAAGCGGAAAGGCTGGAACAACTTGCCCTTGCCGGCCTGAAGGAAGACAGGATAGTATGGGACAGCACAGGTGCGGGGGTGACTCTGCCCTATGCGGTTTCAATGCTTAAGATAGGTTCCTGTATTATGCAGGACTATACAGAAATGAACAGGGTCTCCGCTGTATTTATGACATGCGTACCCAAAGATGACACATGTATAATTCAGTACAACGGTAATTTTTACAAGAGGGTTGCGTCAAGGACATTTGATATAAGATCTGTTTATATTGACCACAGTATTGATGAAATAGAAAAAGAAGCGGCGTTATCCCCTGTAAAAATAGGGGAGCTTCCGTCTGACAGGGAAATAATACTGGCACTTGCCGAAATCAGCCAACAGCAAGAGTCGATAGGTCAAATACCGGCAGCAGCACCGCTATCACAACAAAACCCACTATAAACCCCATACCAAGTATTATCAGAGGTTCTGCAAGGGTAGCGTATCGCTGCATCGAAGTTTGCGCAATATCCCAGCAACTGTTCCCGAGTCTTAGAAGTCCGTCAGGCAAATCCCTGCCGCTTTCCCCCACTCTTACCACAGAAACGATCTCTTCCGGGAAAGACCCCTGTTTTTCAAGACTCTGTGAAAAACGATAGCCTTTTTTTATATTGTCCGAAACAACTTCAAGACGTCCCTTGACGGGATCAAGCGGTTCTGTGAGCTTAAGAGCCTCTGTTAATGACATACCTGACTTTAACAGTATTCCGGTCTGGGTAAATATCATGGAAAATGCTATATTTTCCTTAATTTCTCTGAATATGGGGATCGATATCCTGATATTTTTCCTGCGTGTCAGATACACAGCCAAAAAAATACCGATCGCTGCAAACGGCAACGATACCCTCACGGCATCAGAAATACAGATCAGTAACCTGGTCACAAAGGGCAGTTCTGCACCGGAGTCCACTACAAGCGCCGTAAGTCTGGGAACAACGAATGTAAGCAGGAACACCGTTACACACAATCCTACAGCAAACATAAGCAGAGGGTATGTCAATGAAGATCTTAGTTTTCTTCGGAGCGTTATTTCGTTCTGTATGAGCTCAGCTGCCCTTTCAAGTATTGCGGGAAGCGATGCGGATCTTTCCCCGGATTCGACCATACCGGCCAAACTATCGCGAAAAACACCGGTCAGGCGCATAGAGGCCGCAAGAGAGCGTCCTCCCTCAACAGATTCCCTTAACTCCGTATAGATCGGCTTTATATGTTTTCCCCTTGTCTGTTTCTGCAGCAGTCTGAGTATCTCCATTACAGATATGCCGTTGTTAAGATATGAGGACATGGTGATACAGAAAAGATACTGGTTCTCAAGACTGAGCGGTTTCTTTCTTTTATACTGTCCTTCAGCTCTTAATGTTTGAAACAGAGATCTCTTCGAACATTCTTCTTTTACCAAGGTCACTATATGACCTCGGGAAGTGAGCTTTCTTATAAGTTCGGACTCGGAAGATGCTTCTTCGCTTATTTCTCTCTTACGACCATCTTTTTCGTAGATTTCTGCTTTATAAAGCGGCATGTCAATACTCCCCTATCACGCGCAACATCTCTTCCAAAGATGTCGTTCCTTCTGCCACTGCCTTGACCCCAAGTTCAAGCAATGTTTTAAAACCATTATGCAACGCAAGGGTCTTTAATTCGGAGGCAGGAGCCCCAGCCGCTATTGCTGCCTGTATCTCCGGTGTAATATTAAACTGTTCATACAGACCTATCCTGCCGAGATAGCCGGTCCCTCCGCATTTGGGGCATCCGCGTGCCTTCCAGCTCTTAAGTACGCCCCGGTCCAGTAGAAGACCGGAAGTTTCTGTTTCTTCCCTGCAGTGGGGACATATCTGTCTGACAAGTCTTTGTGCAACAACTCC
>SAAM01000040.1 GCA_009929415.1 Clostridia bacterium
TAATCGAAAAAAATCAGGATCCCTCGGTTCATTACTTAATGATGATTTTTCACTCTCTATTTTAGTATCAAGATCCGAATATTGGTCTTCCATAAAACGATTAATTTTCATTTGTATTTTGTCCGATAAAAATTCATCAAGAGGCTTGCCTAAAAACTCACGAAACATGAAAAGTTTCCTAATTATTAAATCTGTAAATACAACAGGAAGTATGCAAGTACACATGATAAGTTTTACAGTTGATCTAAGAAAGCTCATAAGGCAATAGCCCAACCGACAAACAAAACTACTGATTTGAATTTGTTTTTTGTCAGAGGCTCGGTCACTCACAAACTTATTCCAAAAATTACACCAAAAACCAGGAATTTTATGCTTTAACATATAGCAAGAAGGATATCCAAGAGTCCATATTGAGTATTTTTCAATTGTTATAGAGGAAAGATAACTTAGGACATGCCCAAAAAAATAACAAAAGAAAGTAAGAAACAGGTAACTGTATAGGCTTTCAGTTTGGATTAGATTTGTTATAAAATCTGGGATAAATAGACTACAAACAGTATCTTTTGCAATGGATACGAAAAAGAAAATAAACAAAAAACCAGGAATGAGATATCCTAGAAAATCATACAAAGAAAAAGGATTTTGCCTGGGTTCCATATGTTTATCCTCCAAATAACCTTAATTATTCAATAAGAGCAATTTCATCCTGATGCAGCCATCCTTTACTCGTAAGATAACTTTGTATCCCAGCTGAATCATCTGAATAAGCCACTAGTGCCAAACTCTCTCTAGCCCTACTGCAGATTACATAGAATAGCCGCTTTACGTTTTTGACATTGTCATCGATTACGCTCAAATCAAATAGTTTTTTATACTGGAAGGAATGACCTCTCGCTGAGGCATCATCCATAATTGCCATGACCCTAGGGAACTCCAGTCCTTTTACACCTTGGTGGGTAGCAAAACTAGTTTCACCTTTAATATACTCTGAATACCTTTGAATCTCAGATACAGGACAATCCAAAGCCCTATCCCAGGCTACATTCTGAAGAAAGCTTTCACTTTTTTTATCTTCTTCAGTAGCACCAGAAGCATCCCAGTCAAGAATCGAGGCAATAGACGCAGGAACTTCAAACAACCCAGTATCAAGCAATATCTTAAGAACCTCTTTACATGAAGGGTCTCTTTTCCCGTCCCAAAGCCTCAAGCACTGATTTGTTTTCTCATTTGCATCCTTCAGAAGATCAAGTGTCAGTACAAACGGCATATTATCGTTTTTATGAAACAAAGGGGTATGCTTCTTCACTATTTCCGCGACCTGAAATTTATTACCACTGCAATGCGCTGTTGCCAAGGGGATAATTATCTCTGTGAAAAGATTAACCTCAGCGAGCGATCCATCAAGAAGGGAAGTCTTGTAGTCGGATATTTCATACAAAGGCATGAAGAAATCAGAAAATCCCAGACGTATTGCTGCCATGTGATGTTCCAATAGTAATTTCTTACAATCCTTCTCCCATGAGCTATCCTGGGCGAACTCGACCATTGCATGCGCGACCTTGCTTTCTATTAGTTCCCTATTTGATGACGTCCGGGCAATAAAAAATCTAACACACCCACCTGAATTCTCAGTACGAGGAAATTGGTCCCGTCCCCCCATATCAGTCCCTATTAGCCTAACAAGATCAACTATACGCTTCTTCGACCGATGATTCATTACTTTTTCTGGCAATTCCCATCCGTCAGGAATCACACTAGCCAAATCTTGTTTTCCATCGAAATAAATCCTCTGCAAAGTATCTCCAAACAATCCAATAGCGAACAGATTTGCATGCACCTTCTGGATAGAGAAAAAAGCATCTATAAGCTCTCCTCTCGTATCTTGGCTCTCATCAATCAACAAGATTGGATAGGTTTGTACAAATATTCGCTGTAGCAGTGGTTTGTGAGTAAGCAAGAATGCCCCAATTGCGAGCACTTCAGAATGCCCCAAAGCATTTCCTTGTGTATTCTTCCCATCAGGGTCATAGACAAATTGAAGTATTGAATCAAGCTTTGTTAATCGATCGCGTTTTTTTGCAATATCAGATATTCGTTTGTCTGAAGTTTTAGTTCCTTTTCGTCCCTTTCTCTCAGCAATTTCTAGTTCTTCGATTTGGAATTCAATCAGTTTCCTCAGTTCGCAACGCAAGTCTGATGTATATGCATTGATGACACTCCAGATAAAACTATGAATAGTTGCTACCACAAAAAAATTATGGAAACCAAGTCGCTGCCTGATTTCTTCAGAGGCTGCTTTGGTATAGGTGATAACAGCAACTTTTTTTCCTTGAATCCAATACTCTTGGCCTCTCTCTTTTTCCAACTTCTTCAATAGGCATACCAAGCTTCGTGTCTTGCCAGACCCAGCACCAGCCTTCAAAAAAAAGCTCTTTGGAGGTATTTGAGTAAGAAAAGCAAACAGCTCTTCATCTATATGATCGTCCTTGTTGTTGTGAATACCTACATCAGTGGAACTCATTACTCTCTACCTCCTTCCTGCGTACTACTCTGTGGCTTAGGCATAGATAAACTCGAACCGCCCTTCGTTTTGAGAACCTGCACTAACCATCCAAGCCCACCAGCAATATAAAAAGGAGTTCTTAGAGACTCAAATATATCGGATTCGATGAGGTCAAGGATAAATGCTGCTTTTTCCATTCCTTCGCCTCGTTTACCATTTGTATTAAGGGGACCTTTTATTAAATCGTAGAGATTATCAGAAAGATCATCCACAGAGTTAATCTGCAGAATTGCATCTTGAACTTTTTTAAACACGCTAGCTTTCAAAGGTTTCTTAAAGATCTCAAGATTGTCCACAATCAAAGCATCTTCTAAGGTATACGGAAGATATTCTTGTTCTTCCATATCCTTGATACTCACCTTTATAGGTCCTTGATAGGCTATACTTACTGGACAAGGATCTGTTGATGAAAGAGTGTTTGTTACGTAAGAATCGAATAAATCATCAATAGTGTTTTTCTTAGGGATCCATTCTTTGAGGGTGGAGTTATTGGTAACCTGAGACTCACCCCGTTTTGGCCTTGCTGAAGGATGATGACCCTCCTTTGCACCTGAGTCCAGATCAGTAATAATCAGACAAGGGACTCCAAGCTTTTCAACGAGAGGTCGAATTTTATATGCATGACTACCTCCGATTTCCAGTATTGAAAGGTATGAGCTGTCAAGTTCTGGAAAATCATTCTTGATAAAGTGAGGCAGAAGCATCCGTTCTGCATTACCTTCGATAAGAATGATGGCGTCGGAGAAGAACAAATCGCAATGTGTCGACCGTATATACCTTGTTGCAAAACGTTTAGTTTCAACACGAGGGTCATCCTCTATTTCTTTTTTTGGGTTCTTTTTTGATGAAGAAATGAACGTGTCATGCATATTCACCACTTTTGAGAAAGGTATCCCCTGTGTAGAATCAGTCATTATTCTTTGAAAATACCGGAGATCGCAAAAATCAGCTCCCATGACTATGCAACTAGAATGGGTACTGATTACTAATTGAGTGGTGAATTCGGTATGTTCCCCTAACCGATTATGATTACGTAGTGTCGCATAAGCTTTTTCTACAAAAACTCTTTGAACCTGCGCATGCAAATGTGCTTCTGGCTCCTCAATCAATACAAGGTGCAATCGAGGAAGAGGAGCACCTTCGATACTAGCAAGGACACTTCTTTTTCCCACTTGCATCCAGTAATCCCTAAAACGCATCAACTCAAAGGTCATGAAAATAAGGTTTTGATACCCTAGCCCATTGGCAAATTCAGGAAGACGAATAGAGGAATCATCACAGAGGGAATGTTCAACTGCCGTATCATGATCTAGACCTTCAAATGATGATAGCTTTACATTTAGGTTTGGTTTAGGATTATGAAATCCTGGGTAGCCTAAGTTCTCAAGCTCACTCAAAGGTTTTTGAAACCCAACCACTAATTGCTTACCATAGACCTCTTCAATTTCTTGAAGTTTTCTCAAGACTTCAATATCTCCAGAATCAGGTGACTCCTTTATGTTAAGATGTGTCTCATAATACGCACGAAACTGTCCTGTAAGGCGGCTTCCTTGCTCAGCATCAGCAAAACCCCGTTGAGCTTCTATCAAGTCGACCTTAAATAATTTTTTTAATTCGCTATGACTTAAGGGAGCCTGTGAACGAAAGAATGAATAGTTCGATTCCGACATCTCTTGGTCACATTCACTCTTTAGTTTTGCTGGGTCCAACAAATAGACTGAAAGGGAAAAATACTTGTCAACTAAACTTTTGTGATCTCTTCCCTTGAGATAATCACTTAAAGATTCTGGCCATAGCTTAAGGTCACTGGGAGTCCCACACACTTTTTCGACTAGGCTTCTTGCTGCAATATAGTCTTTTGCTAAATTTTCTAGTTTTTTCTGCCCTCCTTCTGGATTAAGGAGGATTTTCAAACCAATAGGCTCTCCATTCCACTCAAGAGAAGGTATAAAGGTAGGAATGAATTGGAGTTCATCAAGTCTAATATCAAGCCATATATCCAAAGAAGGAAGAATGGAATCCCAGATTTCGAGTGCAAGAGACACCTCTTCTTGAGGTTTATCAAGATTTTCTGTAGACCATTTTTTACCAATTGAATCTATTGTTTTCCAGTTGCTTGCACAGAAATCATAGAGGGAAAACCCTTTTTCATCACCCAAGAATTGTATGAGCGCTTTCATTGCGGAGGTTTTTCCACTATTGTTAGCGCCAACAAAGAGTGTCTTGGTATCACCAAATTCAATCCTACAATCACTCAACCTTTTATAGTTATGAATCTCTACATGTCTAATCTGCATACAATCCTCCCACATACAAAACGATACTTGGATTGCATGCATTGAAAGCAGTTCAAGAAGAGAAGCAACCAGATACTCTAATTATACACTACAGCATTCCTCATTTATAGCTAAAAAAACCTAATCTGCATGTGACTGTTTTTCACCCGTTGGTGATACAAAGAGAATGACATAAGCATTAATCAAGGAATCATTAGAAAGAAGATTAAGTCTTTATAATTTATATAAATACTTACTTATGTCCAATAGCTGTGAAAATGCTGGATTCCCTCGCTGGTCCCAATACTATGAGACAGAGGTTATTCAATTCAAAGCCTAGTTTTTTTTCGGATCCAAATTAATAATTCTAATTACTTCTTCTCCAAATAACTCAATATTCTTATCCCAGTCTTCTGAATCCAGGAAAAATCCCGGAATTTCAAAATATACCCATTCAGGGTCAAACACAGGAATAAACTCGAAAGATCCTTTTAATAATCTCGAATGTATCCCTTTATCATCATCCATAAATAAGTCTTCATGAAAATGTGAGACATTAATGCAGCAAAAAAAGTTTGATTTCGTATGTTCAACCCGAAATTCATAGCCAAACCAGTATGCTACTTCACCACTTCCATTCAGTCGTAGATACTTGCCTAATCCATTACCTCCATTCTCAAATCCTGTAAAATCACTTGCAAGCAAGCCTGGATGTTTATTCCTAACGTACTCATCTACTCTGTAAATAAACTGATACCATTTGCTTCTAAACTCCAGCACTCTCTCTACAGTTTTAGGATCGAACATCGTAAGAATATCTCCTCTGGTAAATACGAATGTTTGGAAGCAGGATAATCGATTTTTGATGTACTCCGTGAAGAATGAGAACATCTGATTATCCTTCTGAATCTCACTTTCCATCATATCCTGATAGAATTCGGACCAGTACTTAATGCAGACATAGTCTGAAATTTGGAATCCCGGCTGCAATCCCTCAGCTTTCAGACTACTCTCACACATGCCGAGTATACTGTTCTTATCCAAATCATAGTTATCAGGCAGCAGGAAAACCAATCCCTTATACTTTTTATGAGAGTGATAGATTTCTTGTGGGTACGTAGTAGTTTGATAAGTCTGAAACGGTGCTGAATTGCCAATTTTATTCTCAATGAAGAATTTGCATCGAGGGCTCTCGATTGCTATATCCACTCTTCCGCCGCTCTTTAAGGTAGACTGAGACTTAATGCTTTCATATGTAATATCTGAAACATCATTCATGCCAAGTGGATTGTTCAAGCCCGAAAAGAGAGACTTAAGCACTGCAGTACGAACATATCGATGGTTCATGATTGAAACTAAGAATTCAGTGACTACATCTTCATTATTATGGGATACCTTCTGTAGAAATCGTATATCCATACCTCAAAAATATCACCTTTAGCAATATTATTCCAACTAATTCAAAATAAAGTAAAGAACAGATAACACTTTAGCTAAGAGACAATGGATAGACAGAGGCAAGTTATTCTTCCTTCAAAAGATTACATAATCGAATACTTTATTTCATCAGTTTCCATTCACTCGATTAAAATCTCCACCAGAATGCTTTCAAAAGAGCAATTACTCGATTCTCTTCCCCACTGCCAGCCTTGCATCCTACTTTTTTTCTCAGAATGCATGAACTGCATCAATACTCCACACCTAGCGCTTTCTTGAAAATGTAAGAAGCAGGTGAAAAAGATCATGTTCTTATGGTTCAATTTTTGCAGAATGAACCATGATGTTCGAGAGAAATAGATCCCTAGCTTGCAGACAAAAGGTGTAATCAGCTCCTGATCGTCCCAAATGCCCTCACCTGGTCAGCAATCCAAGAATGCAGCAAAGCATTACTTGCAATTATGTCGCAGGGCTCCTCAGAGAGAAGCCTGTCTTGTTCGATGGGTTCCATCAAGCCTCCTGCAGCCCTGAGAATCGCCGTCCCTGCAGCAATGTCCCAGTAGCCCAGAGAGTATTCAAACACTGCCTCGAGTCTGCCGCTGGCAATATAGCAGAGTTCCAGAGCAATACTGCCGAAGGTGCGGATATCACTGCATTGGTTGAACAGGGAGCCGAACAGCTTCCAGTAGGAAGATGCCCACTCCTTTTTGCGGTGGGGAGTCTCACACACCAACAATGCCTTACGGGGATCAGCAATATCCGATACATGAATCGGCCGATGGTTGCACGTAGCTCCATAGCCCACGCAGCCGCTGAACATCTCATCCTGACGGACATTGTAGACAATGCCAATGAGCGGCTTACCAGGCTCCTCCTCCCAACCGATACTAATCGTATAATTGGGTAGGCTGCGCATGTAATTCATGGTGCCATCGATGGGATCGATGATCCAACGAGGGAATGCCGATCCTTGGTCGCCACCCTCCTCGCCATGGAATCCCTCGCCGGGGAACAGGCCCGACAGATACTCAATAATCATCGCTTCAGAGGCGGTATCAGCCTCTGTGACATAATCGTTGTCGTGTTTCTCGGAAATCAATAAGTGCTTCTGCCGCTCTTTCTCGAGTAGCATGCTACCGGCTTGCCGGGCAATATGTTCTGCTGCAGCCTGCCTCAAGAACAATGATGATTCAGTCATACCGATACCACCTGGAAACCTTTTTCCTTGATGATCTCCATGCTTTGTTTGCTGGAAATATGCATTGCTGACACCCTGCTTCGGTGTTCCTTCGGGATTCTCTGCTCAAGCAGTGAAAGCGGGCAGTGATGTTCCGATACTTCCATGCAGGTGTCCTGATACAAGTGCTCGATGAGGCCCGACAGGAACTGCTGAAGAACTTCATCAGGAATATCAGCGGCATCACCGCTGTAGTAGACCTTCCTGCCTCCAAGCGTCAGGACATATCCGAAACAATCCATGTCCTTGGCATGTTCCACCGGATAGGGGGAGACTTCAATGCCCCACTCTTTCGGAATCTCAACGTACTGCGTATAGAAACTGCTCTTGATACCGACCATGCTCAGGTAGGGAACCAATGCCGATGAAGGGTAATAGATGTCCACACTCTTATGCACCACCATCGCACAATAGGACAACAGCGTTCCGATGCTGCCTACATGGTCGCTATGCATATGCGTAAGGAGCACGACAATCCTGGACGCTGTTTCGAAAGCCGGGAGGTTCCATATTTTACCGAATACGGTTTCACCGCAGTCCAGGAGAAAGAACATCCCGTTCTGGCAGAACCACGCACTCGTATTGTCCATTTCGGGATTGAATGCCGATCCCGACCCGATAAAATGCAACACTTCATCTGTACTCATCTATTTGATCCCCGAGGCTACAAAGCTTTCAATGAACTTCTTCTGGAATATGAAGAATATGAGAACCAGCGGTGCCGAGATAATGAACGTTGCCGCACACACATTCGTCCATTGCAATACAGCTTCCTTGCTCTTTGCAAAGAGTGCCAAGCCGACGGTGAGGGTTCGGTTCTCCACCGAATTGGTTACGATCAAGGGCCAAAGGAAGTTGTTCCAGTGGTAGCTTACCGAAACTAGACCGAACGAGATGTATGCTGTCTTTGAGTTCGGTACATAGACATTGGCAATGATTTGGGCAGTATTGCATCCATCGATGGTGGCTGCATCGCTCAAAGCCTTGGGAATCGTCTTGAAATGTTGGCGGAGCAGGAAGGTTCCCATAGCGCTTCCCAAGAACGGAAGCATGATCGCAATTTTGGTGTCGGTCAGCCCAAAGTCCGACATCGTCATGAAATTTGGGATAATCAACACATCATTGGGAATGATGATCTGGATGAAGATTATCAAGAACACCAGTTTCTCACCCTTGAATCGGAGTACAGCCAATGCATAAGCTGCCATGGTAATGGTGACAAACTGAATGGCATACGTGGAAACGACCACGATGATGGTATTCAGGTAGTATCGGGCGAAGGGTACCTGCGCCCAGACGTATTTGATATTGTCCAGCGTCCAGTTCTTATGCGGGAATACCTGCATAACAAAGGATGCCTTGGTGAAAGCCGTGAGAATCATCCACACAAGCGGGATGAGAAACAAACAGGAAAGAAGCACGGCACCGACATAGTAGAGAGGGTTGATCTTCTTAAATAGGCTCATCGTATGGGACCTCTCAGTTGTAGTAGATTTTCTTGTCGGAGTTGAGGAACTGGCTCATCGACACCACCAGCATGATAAGTAGCATAAACACCGTGAGCGTTGATGCCTTCGCTTGGTCGAAGAAAATGAACCCTTGCTGGTAGATGTAGTACAACAGGAGCGTACTCGCATTATTCGGGGCGCCCTCGGTCATGATGACGATGTGGTCAACCAGCTTCAGGCTGTCGGTAAGGGCTGTGATCGTAACGAACAGCGTAGTGGGAGCAAGCAAAGGAAGGGTGATTTTCCTGAAGGTATGCACAGGTGACGATCCGTCGATCAAGGCAGCTTCATAGAGTTCCTTGTCCAATGTCTGCAACCCGGAAAGGAAGAAGATCATCAGGTAGCCGGCTTCCCGCCAGACATACATGAGACCTAGGGAGGGAAGCACCGTCTTCTTGTCCGACAGTACTCCAAGGGGTTTACCGCCGAGCCTGAGGACCAGCTGGTCGACCATGCCACTTTCCTGCATGTACATGAACATCCAGATGCTGGCGATGGCGATCATCGGCATCATGACCGGGTAGAAGAAGCTGGTCCGATAGAATCCGATGCCTTTGGCACGCTTTGTGTTCACCAGCAAGGCAAGGCCAAGACCGATGAAGAAAGCAGGGACGACCGTAAGGAACGAGAAATACAGAGTATTACGCATGACTTTCCAGAACAGCTCGCTGGTAGCGAAACGGATGTAGTTTTCCATTCCGATGAACTCTGGCTTGCGCATTCCAAGTTCATATGCATGAAGGCTCAGGTATCCGCTTCTCAGAATAGGATACACGGTGAATACCAACAAGAATGTAAGTGTGGGTGCGAGGAGAAGCCATGCTTTCACACTCTCGGGCATCTTGCCCGGACTTCGTACTCCTCTTTTATTTCCGATCATACCCTACTCCTCTTTCACAACTGAGGCCGCTGGCCGACAACGGTATGAAGATTCACACCGTCGCCGGACCACGGCTCTCTTGTACAATTACTGGAACTTCTTCATGACCACATCGGCTTCAGCCTGTGCGTCCTTGAGCGCTTGGGCTGGAGTCTTCTCACCGGTGATGGCACTCTGGATGCTGTCATTCAGGATGCGCCACATGCGGGTTGAATCGTAGCTAGTCAACTCGGGCTTGCTGATGGGGATCTGTTCAAACGCAACACGGGCCTGCGGCAGATTTGCGTAGTAGTCTTTCATCTGCGGAGTCTCGAGGGCGGATGTGCGGGTTGCTACGTAGCCGGTGTCGATGCTCCACTGTGCTGCACGCTCGGTCGAAGTAGCAAACTTGATGAACTCCCAGGCTGCCTTCTGCCGTTCAGCAGAAATGCCTTTGGAAATGTAGAAGTTTCCACCGCCGGTGGGTGCTGCCTGGCGCTTGCTACCCGGAAGGAAGGCAGTGCCGTAGTCGAAGGTTGCATTCTTGCTGATGTTGCCAAGGTTTCCGGTGGTGTGGTAGATCATGGCCACCTTGCCGCTGAGGAATTGGCCGGGAAGGTCGGTCCACTGGACGATGCCCGACTGCATTACCTTGTACTTCGTCTGCAGGTCGCACCAGAACTGCAGGGCTTCTACGTTCTCGGGTGTGTTGAAATAGATCTGCTTGCCGTCATCACTCATCAGGTTCTCACCATTCTTGGAGTTCTGCAGTGCGAATCCGGTGAAGCCCCACTGGGCGCTTCCACTGTTCAAGGCAAGGCCTACGCCGTAGCGCTGTACGTTGCCATCGGCACCGACTTTGGTCAGTTTCTGGGAATATTCAACCAATTCCGCCCAGGTTTTCGGGGGTTTGTTCGGGTCCAATCCAACTTCCTTGAAGGCATCCTTGTTGTAGTACATGATCATGGTGCTTCTCTGGAACGGGATGCTGATAATCTTGCCGTCCACATAGGAGTCTTCCATGAATCCGGTAAGGAAGTCGGCGATGTACGCCTTTCCTTCAGCTCCATCGGCGGCGATGAAGTCATCGAGGGGGATGACTGCGTCCTGGACATACATCGAGAACCGCTGGGTTGCCAAGCTGATGAACAGGTCGGGGGGATTCTTTCCTTGGATCGAGGACTGGATTTTCACTACCGTGTCATCGTAGTTTCCGGTGTAGACGGGCTTGACGATGGCTTCGGGGTGCAGGGCATTCCAGTCAGCACAGATTTTGTCGACAAACTTCGTTACGGCTCCCCCGACATTCACAGGGAAGAAGAAGGTCAGTTCCATTTTTTCCGGCTGCTTGGCTGTTTCGGGTGTTCCTGCTGCAAACAGGGTTGATCCGGCAATGCACAATACAAGCATGACGATAAGCATTCGTTTTTTCATAGCGACTCCTTTTGCTAGTACTTCGGATGGACGTATTTTGGGTGTGTCCGAGCCATCCAAGAATAGTATTGCACCATAAATTGAAACGTGTCAATTATTATTTTAGGCAAAAAAA
>SAAM01000365.1 GCA_009929415.1 Clostridia bacterium
GGCAGAGGAGTAGGGGTGGTCACGAGAGGCGGCCTCAGCTGCGATGTCGGAAAGAGCGCCATAAACCCGGTTCCGAGAAGGATGATACTGAAATCTGTAAAGGATGTGCTCGAAAACATGGAGCCTGAGCTTATCCCGGATTTTCTTCATATAGAGATAAGAGCTGAAAACGGAGAAGAGACTGCGAAAAAGACCTTCAACCCCAAGCTCGGGATAGTCGGAGGAATCTCCATACTCGGCACGAGCGGCATAGTGGAGCCGATGAGCGAGAAGGCTCTTGTGGACACCATAAGGACTGAGATAAAGCAGTTCGCAGAGCTCAACGGCATAAAGCGGGAGGATGATCATGAGCCGCAGGGCGAGGATGATTCAGATTTAAATGCTGTCGAGGACAGTTTAGGTTTTCCTGTACCTCCGATGCTTGTCTGTCCGGGAAATTATGGACAGGATTATGCGAGAGACGTGGTTGGCATAGACCTTGAGAGCGGAGTCAAGTGCTCCAACTATATAGGTGAGATGCTCGACTACAGCTGCTGGCTGGGGATACCGAAGATACTCCTTATAGGCCACGCTGGAAAGCTCATGAAAATCGCGGCCGGCGTTATGAACACCCATTCCTCTTCTGCTGATGGAAGGCAGGAGGTAATCGCTTCACATGGGGCGATGCTGGGGATGGAGCCTTCAGCCGTAAGGGATATAATGAATGCGATATCTGCCGAGGAGATGACGGACATACTGAGAAATCAGGGCGAAGAATTTGCACAGAAGGTATTTGACAGCATAGGGACAAAGATAAAGGAACACATAGATCACAGGACAAGAGGAAAGCTGCAGGTGGAGTTCATAGTCTTCACGAAGATCCACGGGACTCTAATAAAGAGCGGCGGCGCAGATCAGATGCTGAAGGATCTGAAGATGCATCAGCAGGAAAATATATTATAGATGAAAAAAGCTTATTATAATGAAGGAGAAAAAATGGCAGGAACTTTATATGGAGTGGGCGTTGGCCCCGGAGATCCGAAGCTGCTGACGATTCAGGCAGTGGAGACGCTCAGAGCTGCGGACTGCATAGCGTATCCCATATCGGGAGGCGAGAATGTGGCGCTTGGAATAGTAAGGGAATATATTGAGGGCAAGGAGCTGGTTGCGTGCGACATGCCCATGACAAGAGACAGGGAGCTGCTTGAGGCAAGCCACGAGAGATGCGCGGATCAGATGATAGCGCTGATGGAGCAGGGAAGGGACATAGCCTTCATAACGCTTGGGGATCCTTCGATATACAGCACGTACATATATGTGCACAAGAAGGTGCTGGCAAAGGGACACAGGGCTCAGCTCATAGCGGGCATACCGTCCTTCTGCGCGGTGGCGGCAAGGCTGAATGACTCCCTGTGCGAATCAAGGGAGCCGCTTCTCATAGTTCCGGCTTCATATGACGCGCTCGATGAGTGCCTGGATTTTCCGGCAAACAAGGTCTTCATGAAGTCGGGCAGGAGCATAGTTAGCCTGAGAGAGAGGCTCAGGGAGACAGGAAAGCTAAGGTCTGCGAGGATGGTAGAATGCGCTACGATGGAAAACGAGAGGGTTTATGACGACCTCGACGAAATGGATGAGAAATCGAGCTACTTCTCTATAGTGGTAGTCAAGGAAGACCATCAGGTGAAGGCAGCTGATACAGAAGAGCCAATACAGAGCTAATATAAAGGAGAGAACTATGATAAATTTTGTTGGAGCGGGTCCGGGAGCGGTGGATCTGATAACGGTGAGAGGGAAACAGCTTCTGGAGCAGGCGGACATAATAATATATGCAGGCTCTCTGGTAAATCCGGGGCTGCTTGAATACGCAGGGCAGGGCTGCGAGATCCACAACAGCGCATCTATGACGCTTGAAGAGGTGATCGACGTGATGAAGAGAGGAGAGAGCGAAGGAAAGGCTGTCGTGAGGCTTCATACGGGAGATCCAAGCATCTACGGCGCTATAAGGGAGCAGATAGACATGCTCGAGGAGCTAAAGATAGACTACAAGGTCTGCCCGGGCGTGAGCTCGTTCTGCGGGGCTGCGGCTGCGCTTGGTGCGGAGTACACTCTTCCTGGAGTGAGCCAGAGCGTGATACTTACGAGGATGGAAGGCAGGACTCCGGTTCCGCCAAAGGAAGAGATATCGCTGATGGCAGCGCATCAGGCCACGATGGTGATA
>SAAM01000366.1 GCA_009929415.1 Clostridia bacterium
CCGCAATGGCGGCAAACATCTTTCGTATATTCATTTTTCTTGATTTTCTGATTGTTACTTATCTTTTTTCTCACGACCGTTTACGAGATACACAAACGATCCGTATTTTAGTTTGACACTGTTTTTCTTGATGGCTTTACTGATAGCGTTGCTGGTTCTGGTATAGGCATTTTGTACAGCCTGCATTCCCCATTGGGTAAAGCTGCTGCCTTGATTGCCATTATTCATGGACATATTTCCGTTCATGGCACTGGAAGCTACATCCTTACTGGTTTCTCTAAAAGAACTGCTTGGAACATATAGGCCTTCCAAACCATCGGTATCATAGACGGACAGACTTACCTTGACCAATTCATCGCCAACCATCAGGCTGTTGATGTTACCTTTCACTCGCTGACTGCCAAAGCCACTCATAATAGCATAGATATAGGAACCTTTCTTAACGATAGTCTCATTGATTTCCACATCGTCCAACAGGCGAAGTCGGACTCTGGATCCATCCACCGCCTTGATATTCTCATCAATGATGGCTTTTATCAAATGGGGCTCTTTTTCATTCTCGGCAAGCGTATTGAAATAGTCCGATGTTGTCTTAACCTTCTTGACTACGGCTTGTGACTTGGAATCATCACCCAATTCTGATACACCTTTTTGAGTGATTTCTATTTTTCCTTTCAACTGCGTGCCTGTAGTCATGGTATCTTTTGGCTCAACAGGAACTTCGTTCAGCCCTTTTCGTCCTTTCAAACGAGCTTCTGCCAATGCCTTGTTCAACTCATCCATGACTTCCTGTTCACGTTGTTTGCTTCTGGCCAGTCTGTCAGCTTCAGTCAGATTGATACTTGAACTGTCATTCATCATGCCTTTACCTTTTTCGGCACTTTGACGCAATCTCTCTTGCATGAGGCTGGCGTTTTCCATTTCCTCAGTCCTTTGGGCTGCGTCTGCGTCCAGGAGTGCAATATCTTCTTGTGTGTATTTAGAGTCATATTCTTCGGTCTGCTTTTCGTCATCATCTCTTTCTATATTTTCGACAGCTGAGAAGTCCTGGATTCTGCCAAAGGATTTCTGCATATTGTCATACTTACCACCGATACCATCATTCGTAATCTGTGCCTTGGGTAAGTCAGGGTTCAGATATTCGGTTGTCTGCATATTGGTAGGTGTTTCAGCTAATTTTGTATCAAAGATGTCTATGATAAAGTAGCCACAACCCATCAACAACGGATAGAGGATAGCAGGAAGCACATACTTCGGCTGTTTCCAGTTAATGTTTTTGAGATTCATTGTTACTTGTGTTTGATTTGTTGTTTGTACTTATTACGTTCTCTCGTTCTGCCTTTTCTTTCAAGAGCTTCTCATATTTCATTTCAAGTTCCTTAATCTTACGGTCTTTGCCATGCAGCTTATCCAAAGCTTTTTCTTGTCTTTGGGTAGCTGTGGTTTGTTTCTGTTGGCTTGAAGCATTACAAACCAATGCTATACGATAGATATTGAAGGTAAAGCAGCAGATGACGATGCCAAATACAATGGCGAGAAACAGATTCCTGTGTTCATTGGCAAAGCGTTGCAACCAAGCAGCCGCTTTGTCAATTCTCGTGATTCTGGCAAACTTCTTACCGGTCTCAACTTCCTTTTCATAACGTTCTTTGTACTTAGGGTCATCCTTATCAGGCATCTTTTCCCCGAATATCAATTTCTTCCAGCCCATAGATTAGTAGTTTACTTTGGTTTTCTGTTCGATATCCTTATTGAGAAGCGTTCTCCAGTTCACAATCAAGAGTCCATGAGGGTTGTTGTCCGTTCTTGGAACTCGTTTCAACTTACCGGCTGTTACCAATTCACGGGTCAGGATATTAGTCCTGCGTTCGATTCGTTGGCGACCATAGTATGTGAATTCCATTTTCTTCTCATCCAGTTTAATACTGTCACAGAAGATGCTGAATACCGCACTTGTGCCCATGATATTGTTGTAAAATCCCTTTTCTTTCAGGGTATTATACTGTGCTAAACCAGTTTCATCTACGAGATACATGGCTTTATTCATCGTATATTTGATGTACTTGTCATCAGGTGCAAGTGTAAAGAAGAAATGGTGGAACATTTCAATGTGGCTTCTTGCTTCCACATCGAGGGTTTCTTCCATCGTTGTTCGTTGTACAAGGATTGGAACATTGCTGTCCAAAACATAAATC
>SAAM01000367.1 GCA_009929415.1 Clostridia bacterium
CGTATCATGATAGTATACTTATAATTGTTCTTGTCCTCAACGGGCTTGGTCCTGTCCACCAGATCCCATACTCCTTCCAGAGGAAACACTGTGTAGTCATAATATCCTGAAGGCGCATCCTTGCTTTTGTATGACATTTTCACGGCATAGCTGAAGCTGTACAGCGCACCTGTCGCTTCTGCGAATTCATCTGAATTTGGATCGCCCTCACCTTCCATAGCTGCAAATCTGAAAGAAGGAATCTCTGTTATTTCAGGGCTGGTCCCGGGAATATAAATTTTTTTGAAAGTCTTTCTGTAATCTACTTTTTCCATCACTGACATCTCCTTTAGGCTCATCTTAGGTTAAACTCCAGTTGAAAATCATTTGGATCCTCTTTCAATAATTCCTGATTGATTTCAAGCGCCTTTACGCAGCCAAGTCTCTTATAAAAAGCTATTGTCGCTTCTGATGAGCCTGCGCAAAGATACAATTTTTCTGCTCCGAATTCTGATGCCTGCCTTGCACAAATCCTGAACAGCATTTTTCCTATACCGCAGTTTCTGTAGTTTTTTGAAACAAAGAGCTGGTCCAGCAGAACATGCCTGCTGCTGTTTCCAAAAATCTCACTGTTCACAGTCGCATAGCCAACCAGAACATTATTGTCAAAACATCCAAATGCCTTTCCTCCACCACTTACCGTCTTTTCAAACCGGTCAATATGCCACTCTGTCCCATTAAGAAGCTCATGGTCAGTCCAGTCAATCTCTACCAGCTGAAGCTTTCCATCAATCATCCTCCATGCATTTCTGATGTAGCATGTGGCATCGATCATCTTTACCTTACACGCTTCACCTGCCGCCATTTCCCTGAATATCATTTTCCCTCCGTAATCCCTATATCAGGATATCATACTTATCTTTAAGAGAAAGGATTCTCATTACGCTTTCATCAATTCTTTCCTCGCTTATCTCTCCCCTTGTTACTGCTTCTAATATGCTTTCAAATGCCTCTGTATAATTTTCAGGCATGAGCACTATGTCAGTTCCCGCTTTAATTGCGAGCACTGCCGCTTCACCGGATGAGTACCTTTCGGTTATAGCACCCATGGCCATAGAATCAGATATTATTATTCCGTCAAAATTAAGGTCTCCCCTCAGCCTTCCTTCTATCATATCCTGAGACAGCGAGCTCGGCAGCCCATCCTTCGTTATATTTCCGGCAGTTATATGAGAGATCATGATCATGTCGGTTTTCGCTTCTATGCCGGCCTTAAAAGGAATAAGCTCACATGCTTCGAGCTCTTCCCAGTTCTTGTCGATAGATACGAAACCAGCATGCGTATCGTCTTTCGTGTCTCCGTGCCCCGGGAAGTGCTTTATGCAGCTCATCACCTTGCTGCTGTGAAGCCCTCTTATGCCCGCGCTTACCATTTCTGCAACAAGCTGAGGATCATCTCCAAAAGCCCTGCTTCCTATTACAATGTTTTCCGGGTTGGTATTTACATCCGCAACAGGTGCGAAATCCAGGTTGAATCCATAGTCTCTGAGATATTCCCCAATCACCTTGCCGGCTTCCTCTGCGTTTTTCGGATCTTTTGTGCTCCCGATTTTCTGCATGCTTTCAAATTTTTTTACGTTAAATCCCGGAGAATTTGCTATCCTGGCTACCATCCCGCCTTCTTCATCTATTCCCATGAAAAGGGGAATCCTGCTGTCAGCTTTTATGTCGTTCACAAGCTCTTTCAGCTGATCTGGAGACTCGATATTTCCGCCAAAAATTATGATACCTCCCGGAGGATATTCTTCAAGAGTTTTCGCCATCGCTTCAGTGAACTCAGTTACAGAAGATGTATCTGCTTTGACCTGCCCATCCTCAGTTTCAATCCTCAGAGATTCCGGCTGTATGAAGAGCATCTGGCCAATCTTTTCCCTGAGCGTCATCTTAGAAAGAAGCATATCAGCTTTTGACATATGTAATTCATCTTCAGAAGCATCCTTAAGCTCATCTGCGCCGTTACCCGATTCTGAACCACTTCCTCCTGAAGTCTGTCCACACGAATAAAGCATAAATATACTTAAAATGACAAAAAATATCAAATATATCTTTTTCATGTATTTTCAAGAGTTCGGAGACCCGTGGCTTTAGTCATGGGATGAGAACTCTTGATGTCACCTGCCTCTCTATTAGTAGTGTACTTCGTTTTTCCAATAA
>SAAM01000368.1 GCA_009929415.1 Clostridia bacterium
TGCTGCCTGATTTTATAAAATTAGAGACCAGTCTGTGGTTTGTGATAATAAGGTCGGCATCCGCGTTGATAGTTGTATTGTATGAACAGCCTGTAGGATGATAAGGACATGTGTCCCGTCCCTTCATGCAGTTTGCCTTGGAAGCCACAACGAGCGGATATATAGGGTCATCATCGAATACGATGCCTTCGCCCCTGTCAATGTCACGCCTTATTTCGCTTACGGCGTTGCATATTGACACCAGCTTGGTGTTTGTTACAACAGTGGGGATCTGGGCCCCCGGGGTTTTAACAAGTATATCTCCGCAGTTGTTAGTAAGCTTCCTGTATTTGTCGAGTTCGTTCGGGCACAGGTAGTTGCTTCTGCCCTTGACTACCCTGTACCTCCAATCAGCTATAGCTTCAGGATCGATCAGCCCTGTAGTTTCAGCTGCCTTTGCAAGAAGCTTTTTCATCATCGGTATATCCTTGGAGAACATCTGGTTCTGCAGTATCTTTGTCTGCGTCGATACTACGGACTTTTTTCCGTACAGGTACCAGGATATGAAGGAAAGCATAAGTAAAACATAGCTTTTGCCCGTGCCGACAGGAGTTTCCGATACAAATATCTCCTGTGACCGTATGGATATGTCGGTTTCAATCCCCTGCAGCGCATCTTCCTGCCTTCTCTTTGAAGATGCATACGCTATATCCATGCGTTCGGCCATGGAAAGCAGCAGCGCCTTCTGTCCCTCTCTCTTTTCAAAATCCATAGCGTTGTAGAGAGCTTCGGCAACGTCCCTTACCGGCGACTGAGATCCGGAAATATTGCAGAAATATTTTCCGCGTTTATTCTTTTTCTGTCTCTTTTTTCTTTCTTTTTCCATGGCGCTCCTTATCGGGAAACGTTCCCGTCTGTTTATATAGTATAACTCAAACAAACAGTATTAATCAATATTCAATCTGATATATTTATAATCTGGAGAAATAACAATAAAAGACTTGTTTATTGTTAAATGACTGCCATATAATATAAATAATCAATTATACGATAATACCCGGGCTGAAAAAGCTCCGGATCGGGAGGAAATAAGACATGAGAAGAAACCTCGGTAAAACAGTTATCAAAGGGGCGCCCTTGAGTATAACCCCTGCCGGAATATTCGATTCATATAAGATAGAAGTGGAGGATGCTCAGCAATCTCCCTTTCTTGTCGGACAGATAATAAAAGTAAATCTGCCCAGGGGACTTAGACTTAATATTGGCGAATTAACAGGCATGGATCTCTCACAGGATGCCATATATTCCATTAACGGAGCAATAAAAGCCATCGAAATCGAGGGGTTTTCCGGCACTCAATTTACCGGATACAGTCCTGTAAAAAATGATTACAGTTTTATATCACTTGTCAGTTCAAACGGGGGAAAACCTTTGTTTACCGTAGCTGTATCCGGCATAAACGTACTGATCAGGGAAGATGGCAAAAATATACAGCGTCCCTCTCTGTGGCTTTCCCCGAGGAAGCAGATGAGGCTGCTGAGATACAATTACATGAAAACTATAAACTATGCGATTCATAAATATGAAAAACTGCAGAATATTTCAGATATATTAAAAGATCCCAATATGCAAAATGATCTCAAGGAGATTAAAATACAAGTCAATAGACTTCTCTGCCTGGGTCCGGACGGTTATTGCAGGGACAACTGGGATCTGGAGGGCAATCACTGCCGTTGTGAAAGCGGGTCCGATTGTGAAACCTGCCCAATAGCCGGTCACTGTGAAAACTGCTGCGGCGATTGTGATAACTGCTCTATCGAATGCGGGGAGTATGAAAATTGCGATATTGGCGATCTTTTGTGCACCGACAACTGTGAAAATTGTTCTTTTGTATATAAGGAATATAAAAACAACAGCGAAGATGATTTTGAGTGCAGCGGAGACTGTGAAAACTGTCCTGTCACATGCGAAGAAGACGCAGACGATGAAGAGGGTGATTTTGAGTACAGCGGTTGCGACAGCCTGCCCAAAGACTTCGGTACCCTGTTTGCGGAAATGTTAGGCTGCGGAGAGAAGAAGCATGCGGAAAAACCAAAACGGCAGACAGTTAAACCTGTAACAAAAGGGACCCCGGCCTTTGACGACTGTCCGTTTGCAGGGGAAAACGAAAAATATTTCCGTGCATTTGTCGAAGCGGGAAAACAGGGCGGACCG
>SAAM01000369.1 GCA_009929415.1 Clostridia bacterium
CCAGCCATGATAGGACTCGTACTGTCTGCATTTACAGGATTCATCATCTTCAAGGGACAGAAATACATTGCCTTTATATCTTCTATACTTGTCCCTGTGATGGCTATTTTCTACATGGCCCTTGGACTTTTTATAATAGTAAAGAACATAGGAATACTTCCATCTACATTTGCAACAATCTTTAAGAGTGCATTTGATTTCGAAAGCTTCTCCGGCGGTCTTATGGGTTCTGCAGTTTTATGGGGAATAAAACGTGGCCTTTTCTCAAATGAGGCTGGTATGGGTAGCGCCCCAAATGCTGCGGCGTCCGCACAGGTTTCTCACCCTGCAAAACAGGGACTTGTTCAGCTGATATCAGTGTTCATAGATACGCTCCTTATATGCAGCACCTCCGCTTTCATAATCCTTCTTTCAGGAGTTGACTACACGGCGCTCAAGGCTATGCCGCTTGTTCAGCAGGCTGTATCTTCTCAGGTTGGAGAGTGGGGTATAACCTTTATAACTATTTCAGTTTTCTTCTTTGCATTCAGCTCGATAATCGGAAACTACTATTACACGGAGTCAAATGTAATGTTCATACAGAACAGACAGGACGGATCGCTTACGCTTTTCAGGATAACATGCATAATAGCGGTATTCCTTGGAAGCATAGCCGGATACGACCTTGTATGGAACCTTGCGGACGTGCTGATGGGTATAATGGCCCTTATTAACATAACTGCCATACTTCTTCTTGGAAATACAGCGTTTCTCGTTCTCAAGGACTATACTGATCAGAAAAAAGCGGGAAAAGATCCTGTTTTCTCTGCAGAGGCCCTTGGAATCAAGAATACGGATGTGTGGTAATCTGATTACATGAAAATCATAGTGCATCGATGCTGGGCGCACCCAAAAAGCCTCATGAAGGAATATTTCTTCATGAGGCTTTTCAATTTATGGATCAGATCCGTATTATCATAATTTCTATTCAAAAGTTCCTTTGACGATGACCTCTCTGCCTCTCACCATTATCCTTCCTTTTGCGATTACCGTATCTATGTCAAAAGTATCCGCATCCACAAGCACTATGTCTGCATCAAAGCCTTCGATCAGGCTTCCCTTGCCTCTCAGCTTGTATACGGATGCCGGATTGGATGTCACGGTCATAATCGCAGCCTCAACTGGCACCTTGTCTACCAGTATCGCATCCTGGACTTCCTTGTAAAGCGAAGTGACCTTTCCCACGCTTATTCCTGTAACTCTTCCCTGCGAGTCGAACTCAGGAAGAGATCCCTGGCCATCCGATGACATAGTTACGTTTTCCATAGGAACGCCTTCTTCAATCATTATCTTGAGCGCAGATGAGCACTTAACCTCTCCCTCCTCGATGAATCCCGGGATGCTGCTCGTAGTGAGATCTATTATCCCTCCGTTTTTCGCATACTCCATGCCTTTTTCGAACAGAAACTCGTTTCTGTTCATATGCGTAGGCACGATGTTCTTTACAGGTATCTCCGTATTTTCGACTACCTGCTCCAGAATATCCATCATTCTCGGAGAATCTCCTATATGAAAATTGACGGTCCCTGCTTTCTTGCTCAGCATTCCGCCGATTCTTGCTTCTGATATTATCCTCGTGATGTCTTCAAATGAAGGCTGAGATGATCTGTGATCCGAAATTGCAATCTCTCCTACGCCGATAATCTTGTCTATGAACACTATGTCATCTGTAATGGATCCAGTCAGAGTCCTCACGGGTACCTGATAAGACCCTGTATTCACAAAGGTCGTGATCCCCTCTTCCTCAAGCGCCCTCGCCTTTGCAAGCAGATTTGCCATGCTCCTTGTACTTCCGTCCGTCCCAAGAGTACCAATGACGGTTGTAACTCCTCCACGAGTGATGTCGCTCAGCATTATTTCAGGGGTCCTCGTGCTGAATCCGCCTTCGCCGCCTCCACCTGCTATATGCACATGTGAATCTATGAATCCGGGAAACATTATCTTTCCCGTGGCATCTATCTCTGTATATTCCACAGATCCACCTACCTCAATAACTTCACCGATTCTGCAGATCCTGTCTGCTGTAAGCAGTACATCCCGTCTGCCGATGTGTCTTGGAGCATAAACCTCTGCATTTTTAATCAGCGTTATCATAATAAATACCTCCATGAAAATAAAATAATTTACTGACTATCTACATAT
>SAAM01000370.1 GCA_009929415.1 Clostridia bacterium
GGAAACCATGAATTCGACTTCGGCGCGGACAACCTTATGGAAATCCATAAGAAAATAAACTTCCCTATGCTTTCTGCAAACATCTACAAGGATGGAAAACAGGTATTTCCTTCATATACAGTAAAGGAAATCGATGGAGTGAAGGTAGGAATATTTGGAATCACGACTCCCGAGACTGAATTCAAGACTCATCCTGACAACATAGTTGGATATGAATTTGCAGACATGATCGAAAATGCTGAGAAATCAGTTAAGGATCTTAAGGAAAAAGAAGATGTAGACGTAGTAGTCATGCTTGCTCACCTTGGCCTTTATGAGGGAGACTATACCTCAGACAAGGTAGCAGAAGCAGTTGACGGAATAGACGTAATAATAGACGGACACAGCCATACTTCGCTTCCTGAAGGTCTTATGGCAGGCGATACTCTCATAGCGAGTGCCAACACTGCGCTCAAGAATGTGGGAAAAGTTGAAATAACTCTTGAAAACGGCGAAGTTACAGATAAGAAGGCAAGCCTTCTTGGATATTCTGATTTTGCAGCATCTGAGCCAAAGGCAGAAATCGTTGCAGCGATCGCTGATGTATCAGCAGCTCAGGACGCAGTGCTTTCAAAGGTGGTAGGAAAAACTTCGGCAGTGCTTAACGGAGAGAGATCCTCTGCAAGAACTGGAGAAACAAATCTTGGACAGCTTGCTACAAATGCGATGATAGATCTTACAGGAGCTGACGTTGCCATAACAAACGGCGGAGGAATAAGAGCTTCTATCGCAGCAGGCGATATCACTATGAAGGATCTTGTTACCGTATTCCCATTCGGAAACACTGTAATGGTAAAGGAAATAAAAGGAAGCGACCTCGTGGCAGCTCTTGCTCACGGAACAGGCGACTATCCAGCTGAAAAAGGAGCATTCCCTCACGTTGCGGGCATGACCTTCACTCTTAATGCAGGCACTGAACCGGCGAAGAGAATAACTGATGTGAAAATAAACGGCCAGGCTATCGACATGGACATGACATATTCAGTAGTTACAAATGACTTCATGGCAGCTGGAGGAGACGGATATACAATGTTCAAGCCGTATCCGGTAGTAAAGGAATACAATACGCTTATGGACACTCTTCTTTCATATATAGCTGAAGAGGGTGAAGTAAAGGGCGAATTCCAGACAAGAATGAACGTGAACAATATAGGAGAACTTAGATACTTTGCTGAATCACGCGGATTCAAGGTTGTATTCGATGCAGGCACAAAGGCTGTAAGCCTAATGAAGACAGATGCAGAAACTGGCGCTGGATCAAAGATACAGCTTAAGATCAATGACAGTGCCTACACTGCTGTGGATGCGGACAGCAAGATAGCGTCAGAATTCAAGTATGTTCCTTCTATAAAGGATGGAAAGACAGTTTTAGACATAAAAGAGCTTAACTCTGTAATAGAGGCGCTTAACAAGGCTGCATAAGCATATTCAGGACCCGGAGGATAAATGCTTCCGGGTCTTTTTCAATAATCCGGGATGAATGTTGAATGTGTGAAAGGAGTGGTATACATGAAAAAAAATTTAACCAAAGTGGCGATTTTTCTGAGCGTGCTGATCGTCTTGTCAGGGTGCTCGGGGATACTGCAGCCAGGAATTCCGGATGATGTCAGCCCTCCGGATAATCCGCCTCCTGCAGAGGCTCTGGAGCTTAATCTTGAGGACTATATACTGCCGATCGACAATGCCAGATATAATTACGAGGGCACCGGGATGGAATATGCGCAGTACAGCGCCTGGGCCGACTACAGGTATGATGATGCACTCCAGATAAGGACGGACAATGGCGGGACTGTAATGGCAAGCGTATACAGGTTTGATGGCGAAAAGCTCATAAGGACTTTCAGCCAGGGCGAGACATATCACAGGGAGGACCTGACTCAAAGGGAGAACAATTCACAGGATGTCATCCTTATGAAGCCTCTCGCTGAGGGCACTTCATGGATTCTCGAGGATGGCTCAAAAAGGACGATAACAGGAATGGACATGGATGTGGAAACTCCTTCAGGAAGCTACAAGGCCATAGAAGTGACTACTGAGTATAAAGATTCAAAGACCTTCGATTATTATGTGAAGGGCACAGGACTCGTAAAATCGGTGTTCTCAGGAGACGACTATGAGGTCATATCGGCCCTTGAAAGCAT